>JAHEAK010000015.1 GCA_024642805.1 Kofleriaceae bacterium
CGCACGGCCTCTCGAAAGATGTCGGGCAGAAACATGGCCGCGTAGGCGCTGGGCTTGCGATCGCCGATGCGCCCGAGGATGTAATCACTGACCAGCAGCAAGAGCGGCGCGGAGGCAAAGCCCTGGCGCGTGAGATCGCGATAGCTAAAGGCGACGGCCTTGTCGCTGTCCTTGCTGAGTTTGCCGTCTGTGGCTTTGTCGAGGATGTCGCGGACGCGGGTGGTGCAGTTGTCGAAGTAGTGGTGGTAGCGGTAATAGCGATTGGCCTCGAGAGAATCGAAGTGCAGCTTGTCGGCAATGGCCAGCGCTTGCTCGTCGCTGAGCGTTAGCTCCTGCACCCAAATGCTGCGATCGCGACGGATGTAGAAATCGATCATGTCGTCGGGCGTGGTCACCGAAACCCAGAAGCGCGATTGCGCGCGCAAGAACTTCCAACCGAGACCGACAGGATCGGCAAAGTTCGTAGTCCCGTAGTTGTAGCATCGGTCGCGCCGCGGGTTGGACGGATAGCGAGTGCACAGGGCGGCATGACCGAACTTCTCGGTAAAGTGCTCACCGACGCCCATGGTGTAGACCTCGATGCGCGGCACCTGCTCCGCGCTGGTCGCCAGCGAGGGCGTGGGCGTTGCTTCACCACCTGCCCTAGCCACGCCGGGCCAGGCCAGAGCCAAGCCCAGCAGCGCAAATCCCAGAATCAGGCGGATGACTCTGGGAGCAAACGGCATACCCTCTATTATTTGTCAGCTTGCTTCGGAAGCAAATACACAGTTTCGGCAATCGCCTCGTCGGCAACAAAGCTCTTGAGGGTGGTCTTGAGATCAACCTCGGAGCTCTTGGTGCTGCGGGTGTGGGCAATCTGATAGCCCTGGACGTTCTTGTAATCGCCAAAGCGCTCGCTGGTGTTCATGCCCTGATCGGCGTAGTCGAGGCCCAGCAAGAGCTTGCTCTGCGGATCGATGAGCAATGTCACGGCCATGGAACCGTCGGCACGGGCCATGTTGATGGCTTGAGCACTGGTGCCCGCTGTGTTGCGCTCGCCCAGGGGACGGATGACGATGCCGGGCTCGAGCTGACGCAGCAGCACCAGGTCGGCGTCGCGCCACAGCTGGGAGCCCAGGGCCGCCAGCTCCTCCGGGGTAAATTCCCGCACGTGGTTGCCACTTGGATCCTGCTGTTGTGACCAGCCGCCTTTGCCGCTAAGGGCGGTGGCGATCTTGACCTGGCCACCGGCGAGCTGCAAATCGAGGCGCAACTTGTCAGCTGCGCTGAAGCGCTTCTCGACTTCACCGGCCAGCGGCCCTGTGGGCATGTTGAGAGCAGCGTCGCCGACCCAGTGGAAGCTCTTGAGCTTGCCGAGGCGCTTGGCACCCCCTTTGACCTCGAGAGCTTCCTTGAGCAGCTTGCGAGCGGCGGCCTGAAGCTCGGGGTCGTCGACCTTGTCGAGTGCCTTGGCCTTGGCAGCGCGCTCCCAGTCACTCACCGGAGCGGTGTAGGAGATACGTTCGTAGCCGAGACCGTTGGCCTTCAGCTGCGGCTCGACGAGCTTGGCATCGCCGACGATGACCAGCACGGCGTTGACCGGATCGAGAATCTTGCGAGCGGCAGCGGCAGCGGCATCACGTCCGACGGTGGCCAGCTGCAAGGGGAAGTCGCTTACGTAGGTGCTGTCGAAGCCGTGCAGCTCGGCGGCCAAGAGCGCGCTAGCCACATCATCGGCGGTCTCGAAACGGGTGGCATAGCTGCCGGCGATGTTGGTGATGGCGGCCGATACTTCCGCTGGCGTCGGGCCATCGGTAGCCATCGAGGCGATGACCTTTTGCATGAGCTTGACCGTCGCCATGGTCTCGGAGCTGCGCGTGAAGGTGCCGGCGACGAAAGCACCGACTTCCATGTTGCGATCGAAATTCGACGAGGCGGTGTAGGCCTTGCCTTCTGCGGAGCGCACCACCTTCATGAGACGCGATGAGAACTGGCCACCGCCGAGAGCGTGGTTGAAGACCAGGGTTGGGTAGAACTCGGGCCAGCGGTGGGCCAGGCCGAAGTGACCGATGCGAATGTGCGACTGGGTCTGGCCCGGCTTGTCGATGAGGCGAATCTTCAGCCCGGCCAGCTTGGGCGGCGTCTGCACGGATGGCTCGGGCAGTGTCGCCGACTTCCACTGAGAAAAACTCTTATCCAACTCCGCGCGCAACTTCGCGCTGTCGAAATCGCCGGAGATGGCCAAAATGGCGTTGTTGGGGCGTACCCAGCGCTTGTGCCAGTTGACCAGATCAGTGCGAGAGATGGCATCGATCGTCGATGAGCTCATCACCGAGCCGCGAATGTGGCCTTCGCCCCAGAGGGCGGCTTGAAAGTGAGCGCTGGCCAGCTGGCCGGCATCGTCGAGACGCTGGCGAACCTCGGCCTGCATGTTGCGCCGAACGATCTCGATCTCGCTCTCGGGAAAGCTTGGGTTGATGAGAACGTCTGGCAAAAGGCGCAGGCAGGTGGCGCGATCCTTTGCCAATGACTTGCACGAGAAGAGCGTGGTCTCGTAGCTGGTGTTGGACTGAATGGCAGCGCCGATGGCGTCGGTCTCTGCGGCGATCTTCTGGGCGCTGCGCAGCTTGGTGCCACGCGGCATGGTCGAGGACACGAAGGAGGCCAGGCCGGTCTGCTCGCGCGGATCCTCGCGCTCACCGGTCTTGATGGCCACCTGCATGGACACGATGGGCAGCGAGGCATCTTGCACGGCGATGACCTGCACGCCGTTCTTCAGAGTGAAACGCTCGATGCTCGGCAAGGGCACCGCCGAGGGCGCCTTGGCAGCGGGAGCGCTGATGAGCTCTTTGTCTTGCCACGGATCGGGCTCGCTCTTGGCGAGCGTCTCGTCCGCGCCCTGACCTTTGCCAAGGTTGTCGACGCCATCTCCTGGCAAACGAGGCACGGTGTTGCCCGCGCTCGGTCCGCAGCCCTGCACCACCAGAAGGGTCAGGATCAGTAGGGAGCGCCCGAGAAGCGCAGATCGTTGCTTGAGGGCGTTCATTAGTTTGCTCCTGCGCTAGCGGGGGGAATGACGACGACAGTTGCCTGTTCGTCTTTGAGATAGGTTTGCGCGACGCGCTTTATGTCGGCGGCGCTCACCTTGTTGTACGCGGCCAGGTCATCGAGAAAGCGCTTGGGATCGCCGGTGAGGATCCAGGAATTTCCGATCTGGCTGGCGATGCCAGTGATGCTCTCGAGTCCGTAGACGAAGTCGGCGCTCAGCTGGTTTTTGGCTTTGCTCAGCTCGGCGTTGCTTGGCAAGCTGTTGCGCAATTTGGCCAGCTGCGCGGCGATGCTCTTCTCCACGGCTTCGCGCTTGCCGGCGTCGAGGAAGACGCCAAAGACCATGAAGAGGCCGGGATGCTCGCGGGCGATGAGCTGACCGCCCGCCTGCACCGCTAGCTTGTCCTTGCGCACCAGGCTCTCGTACATGCGCGACGATTCGCCACCGGAGAGAATTAGCGCCAAGACTTGCAGCGCGTGCATGTCCTCGTGCTTGGCGGCGGGAATGTGATAGCCGCTGATAATGACGCCGACCTGCGAAGGCTCGACGACTTCGCGACGCGCCGCCGTTTGCACCGGCTCGCTGTCTGCGGCGGGGTGCGTGGGCTCTGGACCTTTCGGAATCTTTCCAAACCACTTGTCCGCAGCCGCCGCTACCGCCGCTTTGTCAGCTTTGCCGACAACGATCAGCAGCGCGTTGTTTGGCACGTAGTAGCGATCGTAGAAGGCCTTCAAGTCGAGGGCGCTGGTGGCATCCAGATCCGCAAGCGATCCGCCCGCCGTCCACGAGTAGGGATGCTTGGTGAAGGCAATCTCGAGGAAGCGCAGGAAGCCTTTGTAGATGGGGCTGTTCTCCTGTTGGCGAATCTCTTCTTTGACGACCTGCTTCTCCATGTCGATCATCTTTTCGCGAAACCAAAGATGCCGCATGCGCTCAGCCTCTAGCTCCATGGCGAAGTCGAGGTACTCGGCGGGCAAGGTGTTGTGATACGCGGTCGTGTCCTCGGTGGTGAAGGCGTTGACGTAGCCGCCAAGCTCGCTGAGGTATTGCGCGTGCGCTTCGGCTCGCATGTGCTCGGTGCCCTTGAACATCATGTGCTCGAACATGTGGGCCGAGCCGCGCCGGTTGGGCGCTTCGTCTTTGGAGCCGACGTGATACCAAAGCTGTACCGTCACCGAGGGCGCGTTAGGCATGGGCAGGAAAGCGACCTGCAGGCCGTTATCAAGAGTCCAGGTGGACAGCTCCGGTAGCCCGATGGTGGCGCTTGGAGCGGCGCCAGCCTTGGCGGGGCCCGGCGTTTGCGCCAGGGCGGAGCCGGTGGCCACGAGGGACAAAGCTGTGGAGACAGCGAGTGCGCGTAACATTCCAGCACCCTATCTTGGTTTGCTGGACCGATCGCGCTGCTCCGCCGCCGAAAAAACGAAGGGACGCCAACGAGTGACGTCCCTTCAAGCCCAACCTATACGGCTAGTCAGGCAACGGCCCAGTACATGCGGCCAAATCGACCCGGCCCCAAACCGGCGGCCGGTAAAAAATCCCCGACCCCGAACAGGCGGTCGGCAAAAATCCCCAACCCTTTACAAGCGGTCAGCAGAAATCCCCGGCCCGATACCCGCGGCCGGTAAGGAATCCACGGCCCCGTACAGGCGGCCGCTAAGGAATCCCCGACCCCATACAGGCGGCCGGTACTTCACCCGACCCCATACAGGCGGTCGGGAAAACATATCCGGCCCAGTACATGCGGCCGGAAAACCTACGGAAATGGCCTACTAGGCCGCTGCTGACTCTTCACGCTGACGATAGAAGAGCGTGATGGTTAGGCAGTGAAACTCAGAGTCCGAAGACTGCGTAACGATCTTGTCGATGATTTCCACCGACTTGTTGTCGCGCATCCAAGCTGTAATGTCCTCGCCCAGTCCGGCTCGCTCGCGGGCCTTGGTTGCGGAGAAGACTTTCACACCTGAAACATACGATGACACACTCACACACAACTCCCCGGTTCGGATTGTTCCATGCACCTTTATGCGGTGACTGTATTTAGACTACCGGCAGGTTGTTTTCCAGTCAACCGGGAAAATTACAATTTCGCGGAAGATTTGTCAGAATTTCTGGCAGCCCGGCGAGGCTCTCAAAACCCTTGGTTTTTTCAGTCGGCACCAGATCGGCACCGGCCCCGCCTGCTTCGCCCTGGCCTGCGTCCACACATTGCAAAGGCTGCCACCTGGACGCTTGATCATCTCCGCCGCTTTAGGGTAGGACTGCGCGCCTATGGACACCTTTGGTAAACCCGTCGAAGTTGAGGTTCGCGATAGCCTCGAGAAGGCTATGAAAATCCTCAAGCAGAAGATGTCGAAAGAAGGCATTCTGCAAGAGGTCAAGCGCCGCCGTTTTCACGAGAAGCCCTCCCTCAAGCGCAAGCGCAAGGTTCGCGAGGCACGCAAGCGCGTCCGCCGCGAGACCAAGCGACGCGACCGATAGTCGATCGCAGGTCGTCGATCGCAGGTCGTCGATCGCACTTCTTCTTTGGTGTCTATTGATTTCAAGCCGTGCCCGGCAACGGAGCGCGGCTTTCGTGTGTCCGCCCCTTTCGAGATGGTCGTGAAAGCTTGAGCAACGCAAGCGCTGAGTGGATTGAAGTGGTAGTGCCTTGCTCGGTGGCACTTGCCGACGGCATGGCCAGCGAGCTCGTCGACACCGTGGCGGCCGCTCGCCACGGCGTGCAGGTTCGCAAAGGCGAGGTCGTCTTCTGGGTGGCGCCCGCGGATCTCGAGAGCACCCTGGCCGAGGTGCGCGCCTGTCTGCAAGCGCTGGCGCAACAGGGCTGGAGCGTCGATGCCGAGCGTGTGCGCGCCGGTGCCGAAGCTCCAGAAGAAGAGTGGCGCGATGCCTGGAAGAAGTACTTCCACGTCACTCGACTGACCCGGCAAGTGGTCGTGGTGCCCAGTTGGGAAAAGTATGAAGCACTGGCCACGGATCTGCCCATACACCTCGATCCTGGCCAGGCCTTCGGAACCGGCGCCCACGCGTCCACGCAGCTCGTGCTCGAGCACATGCAGGAGCTCGCCGACCAGGGACTGCCCGCCCCCGAGCGCGTCTTCGATCTCGGAACCGGTTCGGGCATCCTCGCCATCGCCGCCGCCAAGTTCTGGCCGAGCACACACGTCGTCGCCACCGACATCGATCCACTCTCGATCACGGCCACGGTCGAGAACGCGACCATCAATGCCGTCGCCCACCAGATCGCGGTGAGCACTGACGCACTCGATGAGGTAGGCGGCGAGTTTCCCCTGATCCTCGCCAACATCCAGGCGCACATCCTCCGCGAGCTGCGCGATGCGATCATCCCCAAACTGCAGAGGGGCGCCTCACTCTTGCTCTCGGGCATCCTCAGCAGCCAGATCGAATCCCTGGTGGAGAACTACTGCGAAGGGGGCCTGCTCGAGGTGGTGGCAGTGCGGCAATCCACGCTCAACGCCGACTGGAGCTCGGCACAGCTGCGGCGCCTGTGAGTGTTCGCCTGCTGGTAGATCCGGTCGCGCTGCGCGCGGGAGCGCTCACGCTGAGCGGCGATGAGCACCATTATCTGAGCAAGGTGCGCAGACTGGCGGTGGGCGCCCATGTGGTGCTCCTCGACGGCGCCGGCCGTATGGCGAGCGCCGAGCTGCGCGACATTGGCAGTAGCTCGAGCCAGCTGTGGGTCGAGGAGCCGGAGACCTTGGCACCGCCACGCTTCCAGCTGCATGTCGCGCCCGCGCTCATCAAGGGCGAGCGCATGGACCTGGCCATCACCAAGATGGTCGAGCTGGGTGTGCATCAGATAAGCCCGCTGAGCAGCGAGCGCAGCGTGGTGAAATTGAGCAAGGAACGGGCGCTTGGACGCCACAAACGCTTCGAGTCCCTGGCCCTGGCCGCCAGCCGCCAATGCCAGAATCCGCATCCCACGGTCATTTCCGAGGTGAAATCACTCCCCGAGTGGCTCGACAGTGAGCCGGCGGCCGAGCTCAAACTGATTCCCTACCTGGGCGCTGCGGCCGAGCCTCTCGCCAGCGTCTTGCCCGACGGCGACATCGCCAGCGCGCTGGTCATGATCGGGCCCGAGGGTGGCTTCAGCGAGAGCGAAGCGCAGGCGGCATGCACGCGCGGATTTCGGTCGGTCTCGCTCGGACCGCGCACACTGCGCGCCGAGACTGCCAGCATCTATATGGCCAGTGTCCTCGGCTTCCGCTACGGCGACGTCGGCAGCCGTTGATTCGATGGCTTGCGCGGCCGTATAACTGCACAGGGCAATGGGCAAGCACGAGGCGGCGACAGCGAATCCTGATCTGGCGAGCATTGGCTCGCCGACGCGCGCGGCCTCCAAGCGAGCCGCGCCCGCCGCCAGGACCTTCTACGTGTGCGGCTTTTGGAAGCGGCTCCTCGCCGCTGGCGTCGACCTGGCCGTCATCCTGCCGGTCTCGATGCTCCTGTGCCAGGTGGCGGGCTCTCTGGCCAACCTGCATTTGCCAGCGAGTCGCGTTCGCGGCCTGGATTTCTGGCTGGATCTCTTGCTGGCTAGCGATCCGGCGCTGGTTGGCGCACTTGGCCTCACACTGGCGATCGCTTGCATCTACACGCTCATTTTTCACTTATCTATGGGACGCACCCTGGGGATGCGAGCACTGAAGTTGCGTATCATTGACGTGTATGGCGACGAGCCTTCCACACCGCGGGCCTTTGCCCGCACCGCTGGCTATCTGCTCAGCGTCGCCAGTCTTGGGCTGGGATTTCTGTGGATCGCTTTCGACAGCGAGAAGCGCGGCCTGCACGATTGGCTGGCCGGCACCTACGTGGTCAAGGCCTCGTAGCCGTGTGCGGCTCGCTGGATCTCCAACCTCTGACCAAATGAATCCATGACCTCTCGCCTAAGTTCTCTGCTCGTCCGCGATGGACTCGTTCGTGTCCAACGCATGGAGCACGTCTTTCAACGCCAGGTCATCCACGGTGGCGCGCTGGATACGATCTTGCTCGAGATGGGCCTGGTCGAAGCGCCCCGCTTGCAGCAATACCTGAGCCTGGCCAGCGGTCTGCCGCCCGCCAACTCGCACTTGCAGGAGCCGAGCGCCGAGCTCCTCAAAGTCTGCACCAAGGAGATTGCCAGCAAGCACCATGTCGCTCCCGTGAGGCTCGACAACAACACGCTTGAAGTTCTGGTCTGTGATCCCGTCGACGTCGCTACCCTCGAGAGCCTTGCCGACCTCCTCGACCTGAGCGTGCAGCCGATGGTGGTTCCCGAATACCAATACCAGGTCGCGCTGGCCCAGGCCTATGGGCAAGAGGCAGAGGAGCGCTTTGCCCTGCTGGCCGCCAAGCACGTCACCAACGGCAGCAATGGCGTTGCCACCAAGCACGTGCCAACGGTGACCTTTGGCGAGCGCGCCCACCACGAGGAGGATGTCGACGAGGACGACATCGACAAGGTCGACGGCAAGATCGCAGGCGGCGGCGAGGATCGCGGCAGCGACAGCGCGAGCGTCGAGGACAGGGGCAACGTGCCACTGGCAATCGCTCCCGAGGCGACGCAGCCCGCCGATACCAGCGAACGCGTGCGTGGCAAACGACCACCTGCCGAGCAGCCCGCGCGTCGCATGACCATGGAGCTGAACACCGACAGCTTGCGTGAGCACGTGCAGGCGACGATGGCCATGGCCGCCGACGCCCCCAAGATCATCGCGAGTCAGGAGGGCGTCGCCGAAGACACGGAGGTGAGTGCGCAGGCGCCAGAGCCAGAAGCGGCCACCGCGCCCGCCGAGCCCTCGCACCCAGATACCAGCAAGACAGTCGAGATGACGGCGGCGGAGATGCCGGTCATGGATACGGCGCCGGTTGCGAGCCCGAGCGCAAGCCAGGTCGCAGAAGGCAGCGACGAGCCGGTCTCGCCCTACCCTGCGATCACGCCAGACGAAGCGCGCGCCCTGCTCGATGCCAGCGAAGATCGCGACGAGATCTTCATCATTCTCATGCGAGCGATGCGCAAGCACGCTCGCTTCACCTCTCTCTTCATGATCAAAGGGCAAAGCGCCACCGGGCGTTTGGCTCTCAGCAAGCCAGGCCTCGATCAAGAAGAGATTCGCACCATCACCATCGATCTCGGTCCCGAGTCGCGCTTTCAAAAAGTCATTGCCAGCAAAGCCTTCAGCATCGGCCCCATGGATGTGAGCGATGCCGGCGTCAAGAGCGCCCTGGCGCAACTGGGCGGCGGCGAGGTCCCTGCGTCGGCGCTGCTCTTGCCCATCGTGGTTCGCGATCGCGTCATCGCCATCGCCGTCGCTCACAATCGCGACAAGGGCATCAAGGTGGGCCGCGTAACCGAGCTTCTGCCTCTGGGCACAGCCACGGCCGATGCCGTCAATCGTCTGATCGCAAAGATGCGCGCGGAAGCCTCGGCACAGAGCGGTCCGGTGGCCAGCCCCAATCCAGCCAGCAATCGCGCCGATTCAATGACCGACTCGGCCTCCTTGCCCGTGGCAAGCGAAGCGATGTTGGAGCTCTTCGCTCGCATCGAGAGTGACGACGAAGAGGTCAGCAAGGCCGCGTGTCTCGAAGCCGTGGGCAAGAGCGAGCAGGTCATCGAGCACCTGGCCTTCTGCTTCCCTGGTCGCCTGTTCCGCACTCGCGAAGACAGCAACGAGCGCCTCAAGGCCGCCGAGCACGGCCCGGTCCTCGACGTCATCATTCGCATTGGTCCTAGCTGCGGTACGGCGCTGGCCGAGAAGATGCGCGACGCCAATCGGGAAGTCCGCTACTACGCAACCCTGTGTGCGGCCGAGCTGCGCCCCGAACAGGTCCTCAACGAGCTGGTCGAGCGCCTCTTCGACACCGACGAGAAGATCCGGGTACTGGCCGTCGAGGCACTGGCTGGCTACCCCAAAGCCGATCTATCCAGCGCTCTGGACTTCGCTCGCCGGGCACTGCACAGCGAAGATAACGGCCGGGTCAAGGTTGCGGCCGATGGTCTCACCAAGCTTGGCGACGTCACTGCCATTCCCGATCTCATCGATGCACACAGTCGCGGTGGCGATGCCGCCGAGGTCAGCCGCAGCGCGCTCTTTCAACTGACCACCCAGGACTTTGGCAACAGCACGCGCAAGTGGCGAGGCTGGTGGGAGAAGAACAAGTCGCGCTCGCGCATCGACTGGATGCTCGAGGGCCTCGATCACAAAAACGCCGAGGTGCGCAAGCAGGCCGTCGAAACCCTGCGCAGCCTCACGGGCGAGTACTTCGGATTTGGCCACGACTTGCCCAAGAAGGAGCGCGAGAAGACTCGCCAGCTCTGGGTTGATTGGTGGAACAAGGCCGACAAGAAGCGCTACTCCTGAGTAGCGCCACCCGTGCGCAGCGCCAGGCTTAGAAGGACCAGCCGGCGTTCAGGTTGACCAGGGCGCCCACGCGCGAGTCCTCCTGGCTGGCGCTGATCGTGCCGTTCTGCGCTTCCGCTTGCAGCGCCATGTATTGTGCGCCGGCTTGCGCGACGAAACTCAGGCCGCTCTCGCCAATCCACTTCCAACCGATCATCGAGCCCACAGCCAGACCTTCGCCCTTAGCAGTGGTCATGTCGCTGGTGGCATCGCGAAAGGCGCTCACATATTGCGTCTCCAGACCGAGGTGCAAGCCGCCATCGAAGTCGCCGGTCAGGTAGTAGCAAAGCTGCGCGCCGAGCTCGAGAAGCCCGATGTCGTTGTGCTTGCCTCCGCCAAGGGTTCCGGCAACACCGAGCTTGTCTGCCAATCGAAACTCGCTGGTCAGCTCGACGACGCCGATGGCCAGGTGCACGGGCGAGAGGGTCAGGGAGGCGGCGTGCGTGGGCGCGTGATCGCGTACCTGGGCGGGCGGCGGCGTTAGCTGTGCAGGATGCGTGGCGGGTTGCGCGCGCGCGCTGGCCAGAGGCAAGAGAGTGAGGGCGAGGCCAAAGAACAAAGGGCTGCGTTTCATGGTCGCCGCCTATCGCAAGCCTGGAGCCAAGGTCCTGGCCCTGCAATGCAGAGCACTTAGCACCAGAACGAATTGCGCTCAGCGACCAGGCGCGACACCGCTGTCCCGATCACGCCCTCGGCCTTTGGCGCCGCCAGCGCATCCGGAGAGCCGCGAGAAGCACGAGCACGGCCGCGCCGACCAGCAGCCAGTGGCGATGAGACTGGGCGCGCCTGGGCGGCCCGTTGCCCGGCCTCTTCTCGACACGAAGATCGCTGTGGCCATCGCGCAAGAGCTCGAAGAGGTAACGGCGTGCCTGACGCCAGGTGGCAGCGTCTTCCGGCCACGACACCGCAGCGCCGGCGCGCATTTGATCGAGAGCCTGCGGCACCATGGTGTCGAGCAAGGCATCCACTTCGTCATCAAAACCAGCCGCCCGCGCCATGACCAAGTACTCGACATCTTCGATGCCGCGTCGCCAGTTCTTTAGGCGAATGGAAGCGAGCGGCCCGTCGAAGCCGGCGTCGCTGTCGGGAAACAAGTGATCGCGACCGGGATAGATCAAGAGGCCATCGCCATTCATACGATCACCATGGCGGTTGCTGAAGTTGATGCCCTCGGCCATGACATCTACAGCGCCGCGTTTGCCCTGAAAGTCGTCGTAGTAGGTGGCCTCCCAGTAGAACCAGCGCTCGATGTCGAACTTGTACTGAATCCAGGCATTGACCCGAGGAGACACACCCCGATCATCGATGACGAAGCTGCCGGTGAAGGGCCGCGCGCCGTTGTAGATCCACTGCTCTTTGCCGGCCTCGCGCGCCTGCGTGGCCTTCGCTCGACGGTACAGCCACGCGGGCGCGGCAAAGATGTCGGCGTGCAGACGGGGATCGTAGATCGAGGTGATGAAGGCAGGCATGGGCCGCGACACCTCCACGCGTCGGTTGGCCTCATCGAAGTCGCTCGCGCGCGGTTCGTCCATGACGTAGACGAAGACTGAGCGAAGGGAGGCAAAGGCCTTGGCGAAGGCCAGCCAGTCTCGTGCCGAGGCTTGCGTGAGCTCACCGCCGTAGGCTTCCAGAACCATGAGGTCCTGCCCTATGCGCGCGGCAGGGCCCTGGTAGCCAGCCGACTCAGAAAACATCTCACCGGAGAGAAGTTCTCGAAGTTCGTCATTGGGCTGGCTCTCGTGCCCCCAAAAAAGCGTGATGCGGTGTTGGCGAGCCAGCTGATAGTGCTTGCGGCGCAGCTCGCGCTTGTCAGCTTCGGATGCGCTGCTTGATTCAGAAAAGTACCTAGACACGATGGACTCTTCCTTCGGATCACCTCCTGAAAACCACAGCATCGTTCGCGCGCGCGCGCTGGTGGGCATGAGCCTGTCGAGAATCTCCAGCTGCATGGGCACGACCCGATCTTGGCAAGGGGGCGCGCATCTCACTCGCAGCGAACCGGTGCGCACGCCAGGCTGCGCTTGCGGAGGAATCCACAGGTCGATCCAAAGGCGGCGCTGCTCGCCGCCCGCCAGCGAGAACACACGATCATCGATGGGCACCAGGCGATCGGGCACATCGCCACCCATGCCCTCTGGCTCGGCGGCGCTCCCGGGCTTCCAAGCCAGCTCGTGCGAGCGCTCACGAATCGGAATCAGGTCCTCGCGAAAAACCTGTGCTCGCACATCGCCCAGCCCCTCGATGGCCAGGCTCACGCCCTGCAATCCCTCCTGGTCGGCGCGGAGCAGCAGCTGGAAGGCCAGGGTTTCATCTTTGATCGCGAAGAGTTGCAGGTCGGGCAGCTCATCGATGGCACGCCCGCTTACGAGCTTTTCGCTCTCGTCGACAAGCTGCAGCGAGTCGATGCCGGCCCAGGCCCTCGAGGCCAGCGCGCACAGCAGCAGACTCGTGGCCAGAAGGCGAAGCGGCAATGGCACGCGTCTTCGTACCACCGGCCGGATTTTGCAGCAAACCCTGCGCGTCGGGGAATAGTCATAGCGGTGACACCGGTAGGATCGAGTGCGGCAAAGCAAGCGCACAAGACACGCAGACCAAGACACGCAGACCAAGACACGCAGACCAGGAGAACTCTCATGACCACCATCCCTTTCAAACTGGCCCTTGCAACCGGAACTCTTTCGGCGCTTAGCCTTTTGGCAAGCAGCAACCTGGACGCCAAGCCGATGGCCAAGGATCCTTTCCAGAACAAGCCCTCGGTGCAGTCCTACAGCATGACCATGCAGAGCCGTGGCCGGCTCGGTGCCAAGGTCATGACGATTTCAGAAGACTTGCGCAACTACTTCGGGGCGCCCAAGGAGCAAGGCCTCTTGGTCGACAGTGTGCTCAGCGATAGCCCGGCGGCCAAGGCCGGCCTCAGGAGCGGCGACGTCATCATCGCGGTGCAAGACCAGGCCATCAGCGAGACCTGGGACATCATGCCATGAACGGCGCCAAGAAAGGCGACGCGGTCAAGGTCGATATCATTCGCGACAAGAAGAAGCGCACTCTCAGTGCCACCCTCGATAGCGATGGCGACATGCAGATGTCGTGGGGGCCTGGCCAAGGTGGCTTTCAGTTCGACTTTGGACAGGGCGTGAACCCCTTTGCGCCGCAGGGCAATGGCCAGGGACTCTTTGGACAGGGCTTTCCCTTCAACCACGGCTCCTTCGGCTCTGACGACATGCAAGAGCGCATGCAAGAGCTCGAGCAGCGACTCCAAGAGCTCGAAGGACGAAGCTCGCCGCTGCAGACCCTGCCGAGAAAATCGAAGCCTGGAAAAGCCAAGCAAGCCCCGGGCGCGTCAACACCGGGCGCATCGAAGGACAAGCCCTTCCGCAGCGCACCTGGTGTCGGCGCAGGCACCTCCTCGTAGATCGAGTGGCTCGATCCGGCGCGGCCAGCTCGCCGCGCTCAGTGGTGAGGGCCGCCGCGCCTAGTTGGAGACCGCGAAGCCTTCGACGGCGCCGGCAGCCGGCGTCTGCACCAGGCGAATCGAGGCTGCGCTCTGATCGGCGCCAGTGAAGTTGCCGGTGGCAAAGAGCTCGCTGTGATTGCTTTGCAGCATGTCGCCACGGAACAAGATCTGACTGCTATCCGATGAGAAGAGTGGGAAGCTGGCATCGCCACTGCCCACCTCTGGCTTGGCAAGGCGAGTACCGCCAGCGGCACCAGAGCTTGGCAAGACGAACATGCCAAAGTCGTTGTCGACATCGCTGCCAACAGGCCAATCCGCTGACATGGCCAGCTTGCTGCCATCGGGGCTCCATGCCATGGCCTCGAAGAAATTCGGCCCGCGCAAGCCGCTGGCCGGCGCGCTGGTGCTCAGGTTGCTCACCAAGGTGGGCGCGCTGCTTGCCAGCGGCAGCACATAGACTTGGTACAGATTGGCGGTCGGCGCATCGCTCGCGAAAGCGAGTTGCGATCCATCGGGGGAGACGCGGAAGTTGCCAATGGCTGCCTCGCCCGCGCCGTTGACCAGCGCCGTGCCCGCCACCTGCACCCGCCCGCTGCCGTCTACCTCCGAACGGTAGAGACGGAACTGGTTGTCGAGAAGCTCGTGATCGGTGCGGAAGTACAAGCGATTCGACGCATCGAAATCGACGCCCTGCCCGACGTCGCGCGCTCCCAGCTCGGCGGTGGTGACAATCTCGACAATCGTAGGGGAGAGCGCCTTCGGGTTGACGGTCCACAGCGCGTCGACGTTCGACGCTACCAGATCACCGACGAATGCGATGTGCAAGGAGTCGCGCGACCAGGCGTAGGTGGCGATGTCCTGACTGCCCGATACCGGCGCCAGGCTCACGCGCTTGGCTGAGGCACTGTTGTCGATCGGAGCCGCGTAGAGCACACGTGCGCCGAGCAACTCACTGTCGTCGGTGAAGGCCAGGTATTCGCCATCGGGGGAAAAGCTCAGCGCCGCGATGGTGCGCGTGCTGTCGAGAGACTCATAGATGACGGTCGGCGCGCCAAGGCCATCGGCGCCATAGACTCGCAGCGTGGGCTTGTCGGTCGCAGCGTTCTTACCAGCAACCGCGATGCTCAGATTGTCGGGACTCACCGCCAGTCCGGTGATGCTCGCACCGCCCGTGAAGCCGCTCAATTCGAGGATCTCACGGGCACCATTGCCAAGGTCGATGCGCGCGACCTGGAAGAGATCCGCGGTGGCGAAGTCGCCGTAGTAGTAGACGTAGGATTCGCTCGGCGTGCTGGTATTGGCGTCTGCACCGGGCTCGGCGTCGGCGACGTTCGCGGCATCGACATCGGCAGCGGCATCGATGAGTTCACAGCCGGAGCAGGCATCGTCGAGAGCGCCGCCGTCGGCGCTACTGCCCGTGGGTCCACAGCCAGCGACAGGGCCGACGCTGAAGAGAGCGAAGAGAGAGGCGAAGGTGAGAGGCGATAGGCGGCCCATGGCCGGAAGCTACGACTCGGATTTGCGAACCGCAAGCACAGAAGCGAGCCCCAATTGGATTCCGCTCTGGATGAGTCGCATCACGCTTTCGACCTCGCTTGGCTGCAACTGGAGGTGGCAAATCATGCGTTTTTTGGTCTCCGACTCAAGTTCCGCGTGGGCCTTGTTGACCCAGCGCATGACCGTCGTCTTGTGCACGCGATAGAGGGAGCCAATTTCCTCGAGCGTCATCTCGTCGAGATAGTAGTGCCGCAGAACGTTGGCCAACCTGACCTCGAGAGCATCGATGGCAGCCTTGAAGCTGTCTTTGAAGGCCGAGCGATAGAGCTGCTTCATGTACGCCAGCTCTTGATCGTCGTTGCTGTCGGGCATGGCGACCAAGAGCTCTTCATCGCCGGCCGGAATCGGCGCTCGACCAACCCGGCGCAGCTCGTTGAGGCCCGTGCGCAAACCGGTAGCGTAGACCCAGGATCGCAGCGCGCCGGTGCCTGCATAGTTGGCAATCTTCGGTGCGCTTCCGCCGGGCCCAGGAACCAGAAGCTTCATGCGCACTTGTTGGCGCAGCTCATCGCACTGGTTGGGATCCATCGACAACTTGCGACCAGCGGCGCCGACCAGGTTCAAAAACTCACTCTCGAAGCGCTGCAAGGCCTCGCCGTGGCCCTGGGCGCAGGCTCTGGCCAAGACCAAGTCGCCGACGTGCAACTTGGCCAGCTCCTCTTGTGCAGGCTGATAACCGGGCAAGCGACTGGCCACGTAGCGAGCCAGCTCCAGCTCGGAGTCGATGAGATCGGCGTGCGTGCTCTTGGCTTCCGAGAGGAAGACATCCAGGGCGACGCGCACAAGCTCGACGTCCATGACGGCCTCCGCCCCCAGGACTTCGGCGAAAGCGGAAAGAATATCGCTGGGAGAAGAAGTCACGGGCCTTTCGTGGGAAAGAGTATAACCTAGTGGAACTCGCGTGAACTGCCTATCACCCGACATAGCGGTGGACTTTGTCGCAGGAGCGCTGCCACTGGCCCCCGCCGCAGATGTCGAAGCGCACATGGGCAGGTGTCACGAGTGTCGTCGCCTCGTGGTCGAGATTGCTCGCAGCAACCAGGCAGACACCGACCTGGATCCCGCGCCACCAAGCGGTGTTGCCCAGGCCATAGCCGGCGTGGCCATGAAGACGACTGACCTGGGCAGACCGCGGGCAAACCCAGCACGCATGGCCGGCCTGACCCTGCGCCGCGGCGCGCAAATCGGCCGCTACACCCTGCTCTACCCGCTCGGTGAGGGCGGTATGGGATCGGTGCACGCCGCCTTCGACCCCAAGCTCGATCGCCGTGTCGCTCTCAAGTTCTTGCGCACGGATCTGCTTGGCACCACCGAGACCGGGCACCGCGAGCGTCTGGTGCGTGAGGCGCGAGCGCTGGCCCGCTTGTCTCACGCCAACGTGGTCAGCATTTTTGACGTCGCCGAGACCGATGGCAGCGTGTTTTTGGCCATGGAGCTCATCGAGGGTTCCAATGCGCGCATCTGGCGCGAGCTAGGCAATCGCTCCGTCCCCGAGATCGTGCGCATCTACCGCGGCTCGCTGAGCGCCCTCATCGCCGCTCACGATCAAGGCATCATTCATCGCGACTTCAAGCCTGACAACGTCATGGTCGGCGCCGACGGTATTGCCCGAGTTACCGACTTTGGCCTGGCGCGAGCAGCGATGGTCGATGTGAGCGAGCTTTTGGCAGAGGCGGATGCCAAGGGTATGAACTGGGAGACCCTGACGCAAACCGGCCTGGTCCTGGGCACACCGCGCTACATGGCGCCGGAACAGTTTCGCGGTATCGCCAACGCTCACACCGATCAGTTTTCCTTTTGCCTGTCGATGTACGAGGCGCTCTATGGCCACTATCCCCTGGGCACGAAGACACCCCGCACCCTGCACGCAGACAGGGACATCTCCGAACAGATCCTCTCGCCCCTCAATCGCGGAGCGGTGCCCGACAGCCTTCGACGCGTGCTCTTGCGCGGCATGGCTGTCGATGCCAAGGATCGCTGGCCGACCTTAGCCGAGCTCGACTACGAGCTGGCGCAAATCGCCAAGCCCAAGGCGAGCCCCTGGCGCTGGCCGGCCGCGGGAGCCATCGCTTCGGCGGTGGTTGCGACCGCCTTCGTACTGGCTCCGGGCCCACCGCCACCAGTCATCGCCAACACCCCCGACTACAGCGACGAGAATCGCCAGCTGCGCGCCGAGATCGAGCGACGCAATGAGATCGACGACGAGCTCGAGAAGATCAAGCAGGAGAATCTGCAGCTCATTGCGCGCCTCAGTGCTCGTGAAAAAGAGATAGAGGCCGAGAGGCTGGCTGCGGAAGCACAGAGCGAAGCCTCGCGAGCCCGCGACAAAGCCTCGAGTCCACCGCTGCCAATTCGCAGCGTCGAGCGCTCGGTGACCACACGACTATCGGAGGTGCTCGCCTGCTACGAATCGATCGTCGCCGACAAGGATGAGCAACTCATCAAGGTAACGGTAGGCATCACCCGCGCGGGCAAGGTGCAATGGGTGACACCGCCCTATCAGGGCAACCAGGATGCCAGCCGCTGTCTGGAACAGGCTCTTATGCGCTTAGACTTCCCGAACAGCGACAGCGATACGACAGCGACCTTGCATCTGAGTTTCTTCCGTCTTGAGTCGGGCATGCTGGCAGTTAACATGCGCGCCAAGACGCGCACCGCCTCGCTCGGGCAAGTCACGGTCGATCAACGCGGTCACGTCTTGGTGGACTGTTCACCACATGATCCGCTCTGTGGTCTCTAGGCGCACATGTAACGGCGTCTTGCATTGCGCGAGTAGATGGGCGCAGCAAGCAGATCGCGAGGAATTGCCAGCAATTCGACGCCCCCTTTCGACGACAGAATCAGGGGGCGCGCGGTTATACTAGGAAGACTCCGTCCACTGAAACGTGTTTTCGTGAAGTTTTGCACCACATGCGGCGAGGTTTATCCCTCTGACTCCCTGGCGTGCACCGCCGATGGTGCCGCCCTGAAGTTGTGGACGCGGCGCGCCTTCGAGTCTGGGGAAAGTTCTGATATTTCGGATCTCGCGGATGGAGGCGGAACGCCAGGTGCACGCACTCTGGTGCAAGAGATCCATGACGAATCTGCAGTTACGGACTCTGGGCTCAAGACTGGATTCAAATCAGGGGTCAACACCCTGGGCCAAGAGGAGGACGCCAAGCCTGGTACCTCGTCCACGCAGATCAAGACCTTCGTCCAGGAAGAAGCCACTCTCGAGAAGATCGACGACTCCGTGGTTACGCCCATGCCACGCGCATCGGCGCGTGGAAAGCGACAGCACCACACCGACGTTGGCTCGGAGGTCGGCGAGCATACCGACGTTGTCTACGTAAACCAGCCGGCAACCCTGCCGGAATTCGATGCCAACGCTCCGCAGCTGCGGCCAGCCGGAGCCCCAGGCCTGGTCGTTTACGACGACAAGGACGTGGCGCCCTTCCAGGGCATGCTGGTGAGCAATCGCTACCGCCTCGAGTCACGCATTGGCACCGGCGGCTTTGGTGTCGTCTTCGACGCGCTCGACAAGGAGACCGATCGACGCGTCGCTATCAAGATCTTGTCGCCGGCCCTCAGCCAGGACCGGCGAGCATTGGCTCGATTTCGACGCGAGGCCATCGCCGCCAGTCGCATTCAGCATCCGGGCATCATCCGAATCGAAGACTTCGGAATCGAGGACGAAGGCGTCAGCTACATCGTCATGGAGTTCTTGCCGGGATGCGACCTGGCCGCACTGCTCGAACGCGAAGGCAAGCTCGCGCCCCGACGCGCCGCTAGCCTCATCATGCAGTGCGCCGAAGCCCTCAGTGCGGCGCATGCCGCCGGCGTTCTGCACCGAGACCTCAAGCCGGCCAACATCTTCGTCATCGAAGACAATGGCCGAGAGCGGGTCAAGATCATCGACTTCGGCATCGCCAAGGATCAGAGCTCCAACCCGCGAACCGCCGATCTCACCTCGGCTTCCAAGGTGGTTGGCACGCCCTATTACATGTCACCCGAGCAAGCTCGCGGTCATGAGCTCGATGGCCGAGCCGACGTCTACTCTCTAGGTGTTATTCTATTTGAGATCCTGACCGCCACCCGTCCCTTCGAAGCACCCTCGGTGCTCGAGATCCTGATGGCGCACTCCAAGGCGCCACGTGTTCGACCGTCCAGCCTCGTGCCCGAGCTTGCCTCCGAGGTGGCTCTGGAACAGGCGGTGGTCAAGTCGATCCAGGCGCGAGCAAAGAATCGCTTTGCCGACATGGCTGCCTTCGCGAGCGAGCTTGGGCGTTATTTGAGCCCCGAGGCGGTTCCTGCCTTTCGGGCAGCGAGTCGTGCCGTCGAGCTCGATCCCCTGGTGTCGACGACACTCAACGTGCGAGCACCGGCGCCGCCGCACCGCAAAGCGAGCCTGGCAGCACTCGGCTCGCCCTGGCCTGTGCCGCTCTGGAAAGTGGCGGTCCCAGCCCTTTCTGTGGTGCTCATCCTGCTGCTGCTCTTGCGCTCGGATGGCAAGAACAGCGACAAGGCTCAAGGTGAGGCTGCCACGCAAGCGCCCCTGCCTTCTGCAAGCGCCAGTGCACCGGTGACGCGCAAGGCGGCCGCACCCATCGCAGCCACCGAGGACCAAGAGCACGCCAAGATGGAGTTCGCCGAGGCCGAGGCTATCGATCTAGGCAGCCGCCCTGCCCCCGAAGGGCTCGTGAAAGCGAGCACAGGCAACAAGGGCAAGGCCAGAGTCAAACGCAAGGACAACCCGCGCACGGCTGTTGGAACAAGCGGTAAGAACGGTTCGAACTCCGACAGCAAGGCGGCCGCACGCAAGAACACGCGACGGAGTCAGGCGATCTCCGAGTGGTGAAGTTCGCGCTCAGCGTGTTCATGCTAGTTGGATTGTGTGTGGGACCGGCAAGAGCGCATGCCCAGAACCACGACGAGGTGGCCAAGCGCGAGTATGAGCTTGGCTTCAAAGACTTCGAGCAGCGACGCTACCGCCAGGCCCTGGATCACTATCAGCGCTCCTACGATGAGCTCGCGCGACCGCGAACGACGTACAACATGGCGCTGTGCCAGGAGGCGCTCGGCAACATTGCAGATGCCATCGCCCTGTATCAAAAGTTCCTCAACGAAGGAGAGTCTCGCGACGCTGAATTCTTCGAGCCGGCGCGAGAGAAGATGCGCCTCTTGCACGCCCAGATTGGTGGCACCATTCGCATTCGCTCCGAGCCTTCCGGCGCGGGCGTCAGTGTCGATGGTCAGCTTCGTGGTCACACGCCCTTGCGCCTTGACCTATTGGCAGGCGAGCACCTGGTATCGGTGGGACGCAAAGGCACGCGCAGCAGCGAGCGCAAGGTCGATGTACGCATCGGCGACAATCGCGTCGAGGAGTTTCCCCTCGACCTGGTAGGTCATGTCGAGATTCGAGTGCAGCCAGGGGATGCGTTGATTCGGCGCAGAGATGTCGATGACGTGGCCAGCGGTCTCTACGAGGCCGACCTGAGCCCTGGTGTCTACGAGTTCGAGCTGAGTCTTCTCGGCTACGAGACCCGCTCGCTGAGGCTCAAGGTTAAGGAGGGCGACAACCTCAATCAGACCGTCCGCCTGCGTGGGCATAGCAGCACGGGCGCACTGCAAGTTCGCTCCGATGAGGTCGGTGCCACGGTAAGCGTCGATGGGCTCATCGTCGGTAGCACGCAAGTCCGCAATGGCCAGGGCGCGCAGCTCGAGCGACGCCTGAGCGCTGGTAATCACGTCATCATGGTCGACGGCGCCGACGGTGCCACCTGGAGCGATCGGGTGCATGTCTCGCCGGGAGAAACCATCTCCCTGGACCTGGCCTTTCACGGCAAGCCGACGGCCCGCAGCTACGCGCGCTGGGGGCTAACCGGCCTGGGCGTCGCCGCCTTGGCTTCGGGCTTGACCTACGGGGTACTCGCACTTTCCGATGTTCGCGAGTCGAGCCAGAGCTCGCACGATCGCGGCTTCGATCGCGCCAACACCAGTGATCTTCTGATCGGCATCGGCGCCCTCAGCCTGGGCGGCGCCTACCTGCTCAGAGAAGAGGGCGTCTGGGCCAAGGTCGAGCGCACTCACGAAGAAGCCTCCGTGGCCAATCAGCCCTAGCAGGCTGCTGAAAAAATGGGAGCGAGCGCCGGTGGTAGCAAGTCTTGCGTTAGGCCGTGGGGCCTGGACGTGGCATGGGCCGCAGTGGCCGTGCGCAAAGAGTCCTCGCCGATTGGGGACTGAGGTCTTCGCTTGGTCTGTGCGAGTGCCATCGTGGTTGCCGGCTGCGTATTTGCGCTGACCACTGGACCCATGCCAGCCCAGGCTACGCAGATAGAAAGACCCTTTATTGGTGGGCAATCAAGCGATTGCTCGACTTCGAGGAGTCGATCGAGTCAACCACCTCTCCTACTTCGCACCAGCACTTTGAGCACTGCTAGCGCGTGATTGCTGAATTGTTCAGCAGCCTGCTAGGCCGTGCTCAGCTACTCGAGCAAGGGCGCAGGATCGACGGCCCAGCTCTCGGCCATGCTGCCCACGCGATGCTCGAGGTAGAGCGCGTCAGAAGCGGTCTTGGCGATGGCCTCACCGGTGCTGAGCTCGGCTCCAAGCGCAACGCGCGGGCTGGCCAGATTGCCAATGACGCTCAGCTCGGTGATGCCCTCAGCAAGGGAGTGCTCGATGATCATGCCTTGGCCAAGCCCTGAGATCGGTCCGAGGTAACGCACACGCCCGTCGGCGGGCGCGCTCACCAACTCCCCCCTATGCACGCTCAAGAGCACGCCTCGGCGGCGCAAACGCACGCGCCTTGTCGGGCCGTCGTAGTCACCAAATGCAGCGGCGATCTTGGCGCCGCTTACCGGTCGGCGCAATTTCATGCGAGAAACCGGCTCCTTCCCTTGCACGGTCTCGCCGAGGTGACGCAGGCGCTCTTCGTCGCGATTGGCGATGTCGATTTCGTTGTCTAGGAGCTGGAGCTCGGCGATGTCTCGGCTTGCGATGCGACGAGCTGCCCCCAACCACCGGGACGTGTTCTGTCGAACCTCGGGTTCAAACCAGATGCGTGGCCAGCTGGCTCGGCTGAGCTTGTAGAGGGCCCGCACTCGCTTGCGCATCTCGGCCTTGCGAAGTGCGTACTTGTCACGAAGCATGCCCTGCGTCTTCTCGATGGCGACGATCTGCAGGGCAACCGCCTCATCTTGTTCCAGGCTGTCGCCGCTTGGCGAGGCCTGACTCGAGCTGGCAGGCAGCGTGGCCAACAACGCCGAAACCACTAGCAGGAGCGGCCAGCGCCTCACGAACGTGCCTGTGAGTAATTGGTCAAGAGCCCGCCGACAGCGCCAAGGCTGACTCCGAAGATCACCAATTGGGCCAGGTCGCGGGCACTCAAGAAGCTCAGCTGCACCGATCCAAGCGAGGCGCGCAAGGCGGCGGCAACCAGCGGCGCAAGCGACTGATGAAAGAACCACAGGACCAGCATGGCCGCCAGTGCCCCCATGACGCCGATGAGAGCCCCTTCGATCAAATTGGGGCCACGGCGCAGGATGGTTGGGGCGCCCATCAAATTCAAGACTCGTAATTCGGTGGCGCGACTATCGGCTGACAAGCGCATGGTCGCGACGACGGTGAAGATACCGATGAGACTGGCGATGGCGACCAACCACATGCCGGCGCGCTGAACTCGCGCAACCAGAGCGGTAAAGTCATCGACCCAGTTGCCGAGAAATTCGACTTCCTCCACGCCCGGCGTTGCTTCCAGGCGCTCGATGACTGGATGCGCGCTCACCAGATCGCGCACGCCCTCCATGAGGCGGACCTCTATCGAAGCGGGCAGAAAGCTAAGCTCGATGCCCTCGA
>JAHEAK010000345.1 GCA_024642805.1 Kofleriaceae bacterium
CTCGTGTGCACTCGGCTCTATCCTAGGGAGCCCCAGGGGCCAGCCAGCGGCCATCCTCATGAAAACAACGAACATCAAGAAAATCAATCCACTGCTCTTCTTGCCCGGCACTCTGTTCTGGGGCGCGGCCATTACGGGCGCCATCACCGAGAACAGTTTGCTTATAGCAGCGGCGGTGGTGCTGGCACTGGGCACCATCATCCCCTTGCTGGTGGTCAAGGGTCGGGCGTCGAGCGCGATCCGAAAAGAGCGCAAGCGCATCTGGCTCGAAGGCGTTGAGGCCAGAGCGCGCATCGTGTCGATTGGCAGCAAGGGCGGCGGCATCAACGACCACCCACTCATCGACTTCGATCTCGAGGTTTCGATGGACGGGGCTGCTCCCTATCGCGTTAGCATGCAAGCGTTGATTTCCGAGCTGGCCATACCTCGTATTCAGCCGGATTGCGAAATCGCTGTGCGTGTCAGTCGTACGGATCCTACTTCTCTCGTGGTCGATGAGGCGCTTACGCCTTACGGCTACAAGTGATTGGCTGCTACCATGGCAAGATGGCCAGAGCGCTATGCCTGCTAGCTGCGGCCCTCGCGCTGGGCTGCTCCGATACCGCTTCGAGCGTGGCCGATGCCACTGACTCCGAAGGGCTCGACGGCGCTCCTGGCAGCGCCTGCTTCACCGAGCCTACCCACACGGGCGAGGCGACCTATTACGCCGCGGATGGCACGGGCAACTGCTCGTTTGCTGCGCGGGCCGATCGCATGGTGGCGGCGCTCAACACCAGTGACTATGCAGGGGCGGGCCTTTGTGGGGCATGCATCGCGGTGAGCGGGCCCGATGGCGCCGTCACGGTACGTGTCGTCGATCGCTGCCCCGGTTGCGCGCTCGGCGATGTCGACCTGTCTGCGGAAGCATTCGCCATGATCGCCAACCCAGCAGCGGGGCGGGTCGCGATCACCTGGGAGCTGACGACCTGCCCAGGCTCTGCGCCCATTGATCTGCATTTCAAAGACGGCTCCAACGCCTTTTGGACGGCCGTGCAGGCAAGGGAGCAGCGCTATGCACTAACGCGCCTCGAGGCCTCGAGCCCTACCCGGGATTGGCACGATGTCGAGCGTCTCGACTACAACTATTTCGTCGATAGTGACGGCCTCGGTGACGGTCCCTACGAGTTTCGCCTGCACAGCATCAACGGCGATCTTCTCGAGCTGAGCGGCGTCGTTGGCGGCGACGATGTGCTGGTGGCGACCGGCCAACAGTTTCCTGTCTGCGAGTAAGCACTGACCAGGCGGAGCTGCTCATCTCCAAGACAAGCGCTCCTTCAAATCGAGGCTGGCCGCCAAGGGCTGGCATAATAGGCGCTTCCGATGCCAAGCTTGCCGGGGATGGCTGCCGCGCAAACCAGAGCTCCCGAAGAAGGGAGCAACCCCAAGAGTGAGCTAGCCCAGGAGCTCGTACAGCCAAGCGATGGTTTGCGCCGGATCATTCTTGTCATGGCGGCACTCATGGTGAGCGTCGAGTTCGTCATCATGCAGCTCTTTGCATGGGTGTCACTGGACTGGCCTGATTGGCAACTCAGTCTGCTGGATGCTCTGATGCTCGCCGTCGTTGTCGGGAGCGTGACCTACTGGGGGCTCATACGCCCGAGAGACCGTCGACTCCAGGCCATGCTCGAGGCGCTCAACACCGCGCGCGTGGCTGCCGAGGAGCAAGCTCGGGTCGATGCCCTTACCTCGGTGCTCAGCCGGCGCGCCATCTTCACGCTTCTCGATGCTGAGTGGGCGCGTGCGCGGCGCCATGCCAACAAACTCAGCTGCCTCATGGTCGATATCGACGAGTTCAAGAAGCTAAACGACAACTACGGGCACCAGGTCGGTGATGAGGTTCTACGAAAGGTAGCCGCCGCCATCAAAGAGCAGTGCCGAAGCATCGATCAGGTTGGGCGCTATGGAGGCGAAGAGTTCCTGGTGGTCTCGCCTGAATCCAACCTGGCGGGAGGCATGGTCCTGGCCGAACGAATTCGAGAAGCCGTCTCGCAACTCTCGTTAGAGCACCAGGGCGCAAAATTTCAAACCACCGTGAGCATCGGTGTGGCCGAGCGGGCCGACGATATGGAGTCCTCGGCAACGCTTGTAGCTGGCGCGGATATAGCTCTGTATCGGGCCAAGGAGAATGGTCGCAACTGCGCCCTCGCCTTTGAGCGCGAGCAAAGCGCGATCGATCCCTAAGTCCAAGCCGAGCAGCTGGCTAGAAGAACACTTCCGCGCCCGCGAAGGCTGGAAGAGTTACGCCGCGCTCACTGCCCGCGTAGCTGAGCAGGGCCTCGAGTCGCAAACCAATCCGATCGTGCAAGGCGTAGCGGATGCCCGCTCCACCCGCGACCGCTGCGAAGAACTCGGAGTTTGCGCCCGTCGACAGGCTGAGGGGGGCCGCCGCAATGACATGCATCGACAGCGTCTCGCCAACAAGACGCAAGCGTAGCTGCGGAATTGCCGAATAGGCCACGAGCACAGCGTCGACACCCAGCGAGACTCGAGAGTTGAGAGCGTAGGCAACGCCGAGGGTTGGCGCGCCCGTGGTCGAAATGTTCAAGGTGTTGGTGCCGACGGCAGCAGAAAGCGAAAGGGCTGCACGATCCCCCAGGCGCTTGGGGGTCGCGCCCATGACAGCCGCGGGCTCTGTCGTCGCTGCGACCTCCGGATGCAGTGACACCAACTCGAGAGTGACCTTGAGTTCATCGCCAGCTGATATCCGCAGTGTCCTCGTTTGCGTCTCGTGGCCCTCCAGCCGGGCTTCGACCTCATGGGCACCGGGCGCCAGCAAGAGTCGCTCCATGATCGGTGTCAGGCCGAGTTCCTCTCCGTCGACGAGGATGGTTGCCCCGCTTGGGCGACTGTCAAAGAGCACGCGCCCGAGCAGACTCAGCAGTGCTTCCATGTCGCTCTTGCCGCGCGCGAGCAACTCCGCGTTGACGACACCATCACCCTCCAACAGGAAGCGACCGTAGGTATCGAGAGCCTCTCGGTAGTGCTTGAGCGCTCGGTGTGCCCCTGCGATGTTGAAGAGAACCAGCGGATGGGGCGCGAGTGCGTAGGCCTCTTCGAATTCAGCGAGCGCCTTTTCGTAGCTTTCCTCGTCGGCGAGACGGATGCCATTTTTGAAGTGCTGGTCGGCGGCCTTCATGGCTGTGTTGTCCTTCTTGGGCTTTGCGTGCGCCTCCGTGGACACGGCGAGCAGACCCAGGGCGATCCACATGAGACCGGCAAACAGAGATTTACTTCGCATCGTAGGGACTGTCTTCGACGAAGCGACCATTGGATGGCTTGTTGGGAACCGAGGTTGTCGTTTCGCTGCTGGCATTCTTCACTTGCGATGTGCCATCCCTGCGCTTTCCGACCCGACGCTTGCCTGCCTCTTTGCGAGAAGCGGTGCCTGCCTCGGTGTGGGACTCAGGCCCGGACTCTTCGCTACCGAGCGCGAGGGCTGGTGGGAGCTCCTCGAGCGCGAAGACAAGCTTTTGACTGCTCATGGCATCGATGCTGCGAATTTCGCTGGCAAAGCCTTCTCGGCGAACCTCGACAACGAAACGACCTGGTGGCGCCTCTATGCGAGTGCCCTCGATTTGCTGTCCATCGACGAAGACCATCGCGTCGTGGGGCGCAATCGCGAAGCTCAGTGTAACGAGCGAAGGCTCAACCGGGGTCGATGCCGGCACAAGCGGTACCGGATCAGACTCAGCTTCGCGGGACGCTGAGGGAGCCTTTGTGGCTGCCGTAGTGCGCTCTCTCGAATCCGACTCGCCATCTCCATGGGCAAGCAGCGCCACCGTTCCGCCCAGCAGGGCCAGGCAACCAAGGACAGCGATCACCGCGTAGGACTTCGTCGCTCGAGCAGCCGGCAAATCCGGCGGAGGAATCGGGGTGACCACGGGACGCAATGTGTCAGACCCGGCCTCCGGGAACTGGGCCGAGCTTGCGGCCATTGTATTCTCGATCCCACTCACGTCACCGCCCATTGGTCGTTTGGCAACCGGGCGAGCGTCGTCGTAGGTATCGGGATGTGGCGTGTGCACCGAGAGCAGAGGCGTCGGGCTGCTTTCGCAAAACGGCTTTAGGGCGGCCGCAAACTCACGCGCTGACCCGAAGCGATGGGCCGTTGGAATCGACATCGCCTTGGTGATGATGGCTTCGAATTCCGGCGCGACGTCTGCCAGTCGCGAGGGCCGCTCGTACTCTCCTGCGAGAATTTGATGCAAGAGCGCGTTGTAGTTGGTCGCCTTGAAGGGCACGGCACCGGTAATCAATTCATAGAGCATGACGCCAACGCTGTAGAGATCGGCGGTCTTGTCGGCGCGGGTTTCTCCGAGGGCTTGTTCCGGAGACATGTAATAGGGCGTGCCCATGACCATGCCGGTAGCGGTGAGACGCAGGCTGCTCTCGCCTTCAGCAAGCATTCGAGAAATCCCGAAGTCGAGGATCTTCAGCGACTCGCCACCAGAGCGTTGACAGACAAAGATGTTCTCTGGCTTGAGGTCTCGGTGGAGAATGCTCTTGTCGTGGGCTGCTGCCAGTGCCGACAAGATTTCACAACACACGCGGGCGGCGGTGGCAGTCTTTAGCGGTCCTAGATCTTTTACGCAGCTCGCCAGGTCGCGCCCTTGCAAGAATTCCATGACCAGGAAGGGATCGCCGTCATTGGAGGTGCCGATGTCCGTAACCTCGATGATGCCCTCGTGACCGATTTGAGATGCGGCTACCGCCTCGCGCTGAAACCTCTCCACCAGCTCACTGGACGCCATGAGCTCGCGCTTGAGCACTTTGATGGCCACTGTCTTTTGTAGCTTGGTGTGACAGCCTCGGTAGACAGCGCCCATGCCGCCCACAGCCATCAAGCTGTCGACTCGATACTTTCCATCGAGCATGCACGGCGTCTCGAGCGAATGAACTTTGGCGCTCACAGCTAGTCATAGTAACAGAGCGCGCGGACAAATCGTGTGTAGGCTTGTGTAAGGAGCGCAAGGGAACGCAAAGAGCATTGTGCCCGAGCGTCTGGCTACCAACTTGCTGTACCATAGACGCGTGCGCCCTTCGCCGCCCCGAGAGTTTTGGCCATGGCTTTCGCTTTGGTCCCTCGTGCCGTTACTCCTTGCACTTGGCTCCTCTTGTAGCCAATCACTCTTCGACGACAACTCGAATAGCTTCGACGGCGGCCTGCGCCCAGGAGAAGATGGCAGTCTTGCTGCCGATGCGGATCCGCTGGCACCGGATGCCGATCCGTTCGCGCCCGATGCAAATCCACTCGCCTGTTCGAGCATTCCTACGGCGCAGATCGGTGCCAACCTTGGCACGATCTCCGCTGGCGACAGCAACATCTTGCATGGCAGCTGCGGCAACGGTCTGCCCAACGAAGATGCTCCGGAAGCTTTGTACAAGCTCACGCTCGCCGAGCCTGGCGACATCCGCCTATCGGTGACCGGCACCACGGGGTCGCCGGATGTGATCGTGTACATCGTTTCCGACTGCGCCGCCGGAGCAAGTGAACTGATTTGCGCCGACAACCCTGATGAACTCGAGTTGCGAGATGCCGCGGCAGGTACCTACTACATCGTCGTTGAAGGCTATAGCGCCGATGATTTGGGCGGGTATCGGCTTGATGTCGAAACCGTCGATATCGTGTCACTCGGCGATGCGTGTGGCCCCAGTCTTCCCGGGGTTCGCTGTGAGTCGACACAGCTATGCGACACCACCTGCAAGGCTGCGACATCGCTATTGGACATCGACTTCACGACCAGCCTCTCGCCCGCGCAAGTGACTGACATTGGCAGTGATGGAATCACCTGGAAGTTTTGCTCCTCTGCTGGCGCGTGTTTTTACAACCAGACCGGCAGCAGTTCGGGGGGCGGCTCGGCGATCGTTGAAGCAGCGGCCTTCTCAGCTACCGACGGTGAAGTTCTCGCCACGCCGACGGTAGATGCCACGGCCTACTCCAAGGTCGTG
>JAHEAK010000346.1 GCA_024642805.1 Kofleriaceae bacterium
CTCAACGCTGTCGAGGATGCGCAATGGAATGTTGCTGGCCGCCACCGGTCCCATGCTCTGCACGAGCCGGCGAAAACGACGCTCGCCAAAGGGCTCGCTGGCTGGCTCCCCCGCTTCCACGATGCCATCGGTGTACATCAGGATCTTGTCGCCGGGCAGGATGGGCCTTGTGTGGGTCACGAACGTTGGATCCTCTCGACCACCCAATTGGTCGCCTCGCACCACCAGCGCTTCGAGTTTGTCTTCACGAATGAGAAAGGGAAAGTTCTGGCCGGCATTGGCGAAGCGCATCTCGCGCTTGCGAATGTCGACGACCATCGCGAACGCGGTCATCATGAACGCTCGCTGGCCGACGCGCAGGATGGCTTTGTTGAGAGCGGCAAGTAGATCGCTTGGATCGCAATCGGCGCCGGCCATCTGCGCATGTGCATCCATGGTCCCCTTGGCCACGGCAGACAAGAGCGCCGGCCCAGCACCGTGACCGGTGGCGTCAGCAACGACCATGAGAACCTTGTCAGGTGCAAGTTCGCGCCAACCCCAAAGATCACCACCACAGTCGGCGACTGGGCGAAAGAGCCCGCGTAGCTCCCAGGTGCGTTTGCGCACGGGTCGCTCCTCCGGCATGAGCGACTCCTGAATGGCGTTGGCGAGACCGAGAGTCTTGGTCACATCCAGACGATCTTCCGCCTCGGCACCAAGAAAGGTGTTGGCCAGCGCGGTCGTCGCGTGAGTGCGCAGGCCGCGCAAAAATTCGACCTGGTCATGTCGGCGAAACTGTGTGGAGTTGATGAGGACCAGACCCAGCAAGTCGCCTCGGTGTCGAAGCGGCACGAGCACCTTGGCACCGACAAGGTCCATCATCTCAGCGGTATCCGTCGCTCCGGTGTCGGCGATGCCCTCGAGCTGGTTGCGCCACAAGGGCTCAATGCTGTCGCCGAGCCAGGCAAAAGCGGCGGCCCTGTCCCCAAGCTCGACGTCTTGCAGCTGCCTGGAGGCGCTAATCACGCGAATTCCCGCATTGTGATGCGGCGCAACCAGGGCCACTTGCACCGGCTCGCCCGAAACCTTGTTGGCCGCGATAGAGAGCTCTTCGGCGACTTCCTCGATGCTCTCGACCGAGCCGGTAGCCTCCAAAAATTGCTCCAGTGCTTGCTCGGCTTGCCCTGGCAAAAGCAGCACTCGATCGACACGTGGCTGAATCCACACCAGGTCGATAAGCAGATACAGCAGTGAGGCCGACAGAAGCGCTAGCCCGAGCGTCGAGGTCGCGCCCATGACACCCGCCACGCTGGCCAGCGCCAACGCCGGCAGCGCCAGTACGGCGGCTTGACTCCATGGGAAGCTTGCTCGATCAGTGTGGGACAAAGCTGAACTCCGGTGCATCTTAACCTAGGTAATCGCAATGTCGCCATTTGCTGCCCGGGCCTTAGTTGCAGTCTTCCCTGGCTGCTCCCTATACTAGGGTCCTCGGTGTCGGGATCCCCTCTTAACATCAAGCTCAACTGCAAGTCGTGGCAGCAGTTGTCGGCCATCCACTCGCGCGATTTGTGCCGTGGGGCCTTCTTCCTTAAGACCAGCAAGCCGCCGCCGCTCGGAACGATGGTTCGGATCAGCCTGACGCTGCCCTCGGGAAGCACGGTGGAGCTCGCAGGGCAGATTCACAAATTGATCGGGGAAGGCGAGCTAGAAGGTCGTGGCCCAGGAATCGATATTTCGATTCGCAAAATGCCACACAGCGTGATGTGGCTTGTCGAGAGTGCTCTCAGCTCCGCTGGCTTTCCGCCCGGTGCCAAGTCAGAGCCTGCTGCGAGCGCTACGCCCCCTGCGGCGAGTGCGGCGAGCACTGCGCCGGCCGCTGCGGGCGCTACGGCAACGACTCCAAGCGCGACGGCGACGGCTGCGCCCACTCCGGTGACTGCCGCAGCGCCCTTGACAGCAAGTCCGCCGCCGCTTCCGCCGCCGCCAGCTCCGGCGATGAACGATGACAGCCCCGCCCTCGAGGACAACGAAGCGCTGGTCAGCGCCGAAGCAGATCTGGTCAAGGCGCTGTGGACCGAGCTCGGCGGCATGTCGAAGATGAACGCATTTCAATTGCTCGATCTTCCCACCTCGGCCGGTGACGACGAGGTGCGCTTCGCCTTCCAGGCGCTCTCCAAGAAGTACCACCCCGATCGCTTCACGCAATACGAGAGCTTCGAGATTCGCGAGTTGGCCAACGAGGTCTTCATCCTGTTGCGCGATGCGTACCGCAACATTGCCGATCACGCTGGCCGACAAAAGCTCCTGGCAACCTTGCCGCAGGCGCAGCTCTCGCGCACCCCGCCACCAATTCCCACGCGTGCCGTGGCCACTCCGCCGCCGCTGCCCTCGCCCCCCAAGGCAATGCCAGCCCAACCCCTTGGCGACGCCGTCATCCAATTTGCTGCGCCCAACACAGCCGCCGGAACGCAGCCCCTGGACTTGAGCACGCAAGCGCCAGCGATCGGCAAGGATGACGATAGGGTGGAGTTTGCGCTGCGCTTTCTGGAGAGCGGCCAGTACGAACAAGCTCTGCGCATCCTGCGAGTCGAGGCCCGCAAGGATCCGAACAACACAAGGGCCCTGGCAGGAGTCGAGCTGGCGGCCGGCCGCTTGGCCCTCGCCGACGGCGATCGCATGGAGGCTGCTGAACGTTTCGAGGCTGCACTCGAGATCGATCCGCTCAACGAGCGCGCGGCTCGTGAGATTGCCGAGTTGAGTCGCCATGCCACGTCGCAACGGCGGAGCCTACTTTCCAAACTGATGAAGAAGGTCTAAGAGGATGGCTCGCATTATTGGCATCGATCTAGGTACCACCAACTCGTGCGTCGCCGTGCAAGATGAGGGCGGAACCCCGCGCGTGCTGGCGGCCCCTGACGGTCGACGCACCACGCCTTCCGTGGTGGCCTATACCGGTGGCAAGAACTCCGAGAGCGTGTTGGTCGGCGAGAAGGCCCTGCGGCAGGCAATCACCAACCCCAAACGCACCGTGCTTGGCACCAAGCGCCTGATTGGGCGCAAGGTCAATGCAAAGGACGTGGCCTGGTTTGCGCGCTCCGCTCCCTTCAAGATCGTGGCCGCCCCCAACGGTGATTCCTGGGTCAAGATCGATGACACCACCAAGTCACCTCAAGAGATTGCCTCGCATGTCTTGCGTCACCTGCGTTGGATCGCAGAGCAAGCGCTTGGCGAACCCGTTACAAGAGCCGTCGTGACCGTGCCTGCCTATTTTGACGACGCGCAACGTCAGGCCACGCGCGACGCCGGCACCATCGCCGGACTCGACATCTGTCGCATTCTCAACGAGCCAACGGCGGCGGCCCTGGCCTACGGAGCCCACCGCGTCAAAGCGGGCCGACGCATCATCGCCGTCTTCGATCTTGGCGGTGGCACCTTCGACGTCTCGATCATGGCGGTCGAGAATAGCGTCTTCGAGGTTCTTGCCACCAACGGCGACTCCGCGCTCGGTGGCGATGACTGGGATCGAGTGCTCATCGATTTCCTGGTCGACGCGGTTTTTGACGAGCATCGCATCGACCTCAGTTCGGATGCCGTGGCCATGGGACGCCTGAAAGAGGCCGCAGAAGCCGCCAAGCGCGCCCTCAGCAGTGAAAGCTCCACCACCATTTCTCTGCCCTTCTTGCACCAGGGTATCGGGCCCGACCCGATCCATCTCGAGAAGAAGATCACCCGACAACAGCTCGACGACCTGAGCTCCAGCCTGCTCCAGCGCCTGCGCGAGCCTTGCACCCGGGCGATGAAGGACGCTGACCTCAGTCCGTCTGACATCGAAGAAGTCTTGCTGGTCGGCGGCATGTCGAGGCTGCCGGCGGTGCAAGAAATGGTCGAGAGCATCTTTCAAAGGCCAGCATCCAAATGTGCCAATCCCGACGAAGTCGTCGCCCTCGGCGCGGCCGCTCACGCCAGCATCCTGGCCGGCGATGAAGATGAAGCTACGCTGCTCGACGTTACCGCCCACACCATCGGCATCAAGGTCGGCAGCTCTGGCTTCGCGCCGATCATCAAGCGCAACTCCATGCTACCGGTGCGCGAACACAAGCTCTTTGCCACCAACATCGATGACCAAGAATTCGTCGAGGTCGAGATCTATCAAGGCGAGGCCGACACCATCAGCGGCAATCGTCGTCTCGGTCAGGTGCACTTGCACGATCTTCCCAAGGGCAAGGCCGGCACGGTGCGCATTCGCCTGACAGTCACCGTCGATGTCGAGAGCATCTTGCGAGTAACGGCGACCGAGCTGTCCACTGGCAATTCTGCACAGGTGCGCATCGCGCCATCCGGTGGCCTCAGTCAGGAAGATCTCAGCGACATCGTCGAGCAGCGGCGCCTTCGTGAGATGGCCCAGCCCGCAGACCCGGAATGAGCCAGCCAGCTGCCAGCGAAGTGCAGAGTGCGCAACTGCGTGTCGCTGACATGATCGGCGGGATGATGGAGTTTTGGGGCTTCAAGCGCAACATGGGCCGTGTGTGGGGCATTCTCTACTTACACGAGAAGGCCATGTCAGCGGACGAGCTGCGCGCACTGCTCTCGGTCTCGGCTGGAACCATGTCCACCACCCTGCAAGAGCTTCAGCGTTGGAAGGTCATACGCAAGACCTGGGTGCCCGGAGAGCGCAGGGACTACTACGAGGCCGAGACCAACATCTGGGCCATGGTGTCGCGGGTCTTTCGCGAACGAGAGCTCAACGAGATCAAGACCAGCATCCAGGTCTTTCGCGAATCGCGCGACACTCTCAAGGTTGAAGAAGACAAGCGCCCTGAGGATCTCGAGCACATTCGCTTCGTGGACGCTCGCATCAAGCAGCTCCTCGAGCTCGCCAAGATCGGTGAGTCGCTCTTGGACGGCATGTTGGCGGGCGCGTCCATCGACTCGAGCCCGCTGGCCATGTTCAAGCTGCCTCCTGAAGACGAGTAAACCGGATCCCGCTGCTCAAATGGGCCGCCGTGGAACCGGGCGTCGATGCCCGCAATAGGGTCGTGCATCAGGCGTATCGTCGGCAGAGCCCGAAAACAAAAAGAGCAGGTTGGCTAGACCTGCTCTTCTCGCGGAAGACTACGCTCTTCCTGCTTCCGCCCCAATGTCCATATATTGGCTACGCATTCACATGTGATGGTTTGGCATTCGTCCCGCCCGCGTATTGGGGCATGGGGCCTGGTTCAATGAATTGCGTCTGAGGCTTCCGTTGGGTTTATCGTCGACCGTGAGAAGCGCGCGCGGCTTCTTCAGGCTCGGTCGACGCTTACGTCTCTTTTGGACCGTCCTCCGACGAGGCAGTGATCTCTGTATGGCTCGATCTGCAAACTGTCATGGCAATCTCTCCTTCTTCAGAGTTCCTCTTGGAATGCTCTCTGTTGGCCACCTCCGTGGCAGGTATTGCTGGTGATGAATCTTGCGCGTCACACGGTCGAGACGTGCACGTGAACTCGACCGGACGTTTTGCAACAGCCACTCACCAGCATGTATGCTGTGGCGGATCTTCCTCCGTCAAAGGCCCCCTCCTTCGCGTTGGTGCGCCGTAATCAGCGCCTCCTTAAGATCAACAGTAGGCCTCTGGCTTGGTGCTGACAAGCACTTTTTCGCACCGAATCGAAAACACATTTCGCTCGGCGATCACTCCCAATGATTGGCCCAATGTTTGGTGATTTTAGACGAGGTCGTAGACGCCGTGTTAGACGCCATGATCGTCGCGCCACGCGAGCAAGAAACGCACGAGTGCCTCTGCGCGCAGAGCAAGTGTGGAAACCTCGATGTACTCATCGTGTGTGTGAAACCCACTACCGCGCGGACCCAAACCATCGATCGCACCAACGCCGAGCGCACCTACGGTACTGGCATCCGAACCGCCGCCAATCAGGTCCGCCTCACCAAAACCCAAATGGCTCTGTTTGGCCGCCTGAGCGTATCTAGCCAGTAATTGCAGCGATGCCTCGCTGCGCTCGAGCGGTGGC
>JAHEAK010000347.1:0-2918 GCA_024642805.1 Kofleriaceae bacterium
TGGCGCGAGACGCGCATGTCGGGCACGAAGATTTGACAATCGGATCGTCGGCCGATGATGTAGTCGCCATCGCCCAGCTTGTATCGTCGGCCCGCGTTGGGGCCCGCTTGAAAGAGTAGGGAGGCCACGTAGTACGGCGAATATACACCAGCGAATCTCTCTTTGGCAGCTCCATCGCTGGTAAGCTTGCGCCGCTCCAACCATGGCCTTGGAAGACAATCATGCAAGCTCTCGGTGATTTTATCGCTGGTCGTTTCGTCGCTGCCGACGGACGCCCTCTGCGCTCAACCAACCCGGCGCGTGCCGGTGAGACGGTTCTGGAAACCGCGGTTTCGACCGAGCGGGTCGCGCTGGCCGCAGAAGCTGCGCACGAGGCGAGCTTTGCCTGGGCCCGACAGAGTCGCCAAGCGCGATTTGACCAGTTGCTCGGTTTGCGGGCTGCCCTGGCCGCGCGCGCGGGGGAGCTTGCTGACGCGATCGTCTGGGAGACGGGCAAGCTGCGCACCGAAGCCGTCGGCGAGGTCAACTCGCTGCTCGGCCGCTTCGACATGGTCAAGGCTGCCATCGACAAGGACTTGCATGAAGGTGGGGTGCCCGGCTTCCCAGGGGAGCAGCTGCGCTACCACCCGCTCGGCGTGGTTGGCGTCATTGGTCCCTTCAACTACCCGTTGCATCTGTGCCACGCGCACACCATCCCCGCGCTGGTCATGGGCAACGCGGTGGTCGTCAAAGGATCCGAGGTTGCGCCCCTGTGCGCGCAGGTCTATGCCCAGGCTGTCGAGGCATCGGGGCTTCCCGCGGGCGTCTTCAACATGGTGCAGGGCGATGGCGAGAGCGGCGCGGCCCTCACCGCGCATAGCAACGTGCGCGGCATTTGTTTTACGGGTTCCTATCGGGTCGGCCGACGTATCCTCGAGCAGGCCGTCGCTCGCCCAGAGCTCCTGGTCGCGCTGGAGATGGGCGGCAAGAACATGGTCGTCGTCGCCGAAGATGCGGACTTGCGGCAGGCGGCCCACGAGATCGTGGTTGGTGGCTATCTGACCACCGGCCAGCGCTGCACCTGCACCGATCGGGTCCTGGTCCACGAGAGTCGCCTCGGCGAGCTGATGGAGGACCTGGTGCCGATGGTGGAGTCGCTGCACTTTGGCGACCCCGAGTCGCCGGATTCCTTCGCAGGCCCTATGACCACGGCCGGTGGGCGCGATGCCCTCGATGCTGCGCTCGCGATTGCCAAGGCGGCTGGCGCCAAAGCCATCGTCGAAGGTGCACGCAAGCAGGGCGGCCTGTACGCGGGCGCTTCGCTGCACCTCTTGCCAGAGGGTCTGGCGGAGATTGCCGGCTACACCGATGTCGAGATGTTTGGGCCGGACCTGAGCGTGCAGACCTTTGCCAGTGACGATGATGCTATCGCGATCTTGCGTGCCAGCGAATTTGGATTGGCCAACAGCGTCTTCACCTTCTCCAATGAGCGCTTTGAGCGCTTCTATCAGGAGAGTCACTCCGGCATCTTGAACCGCAACCGGTCCACCAATCAGGCCAGCCCGCGTTTGCCCTTTGGTGGCCTTGGTAAGAGTGGCAACTATCGGCCAGCAGGCGCGCACGCGGCGCGCAACGTGGTGGCTGCGGTCGCGGTCCAGGAAAACGTCATCGGCCGTATTCAGGTGCATCCGCAGCTCCTCGACTACATGCCACCGCCAAAGCTCGATCGCATGGAAGCGCAGCATGAAAGGGAAGAAGCCCTCGAGGCCAGCCGCACCTTGCTCGAGCATCCAAGGCCCATGGCCATCCACTTGCCACGCGAGGGCAAGCTGCCCAAGTCCGATGAGTGGCTCACGCGCCTGTACGCGGCCGACCGGGTCGTCAACGAGAAGAAGCCACCCGTCTTCGATCACTTGCGCTCCGCCGGTCCGTGGTTGGTCTCTGTCGATGACGAGCCGCTTTCGGTGCTAGATGGCATGAGCCAGACAGCGACCTTGTGCGGCGGCTTCTCGGAGGATCGAGTGGTGCGCGGCTACTCGGAAGGCGAGTTCGGTGACACCTTGGTTATGACCCGCGACCCTTCGGTGCAGACGCAATCAGCGGGCAGTGAGTTTGCCACCGTGTTGCGGCAGATGGTTCCAGGTCTGCCCAATGTCACCTACGCCAACTCCGGGGCTGAGGCCAACGAGAAGGCGCTCGCGCTCGCGCGACTACACGCCAGCAGCCCAAAGGCGACCAAGGTGTTGGCCTTCGAGGGCAGCTTCCACGGCCGCACTCTGCTCTCGCTCTCCCTCACCTACAATCCGAGCAAACGCGGCCCCTACGTCTTTGCCGGCTACGAGGGCAATTTCGCCCCCTATCCGGTTTGGGACAGGCCACAAGACGCCGAGCCCTTTGCGCCTTCTGGCTTCTACGCTGCTGCGGGATCCGGAGACATCGAGTCGTTGCGCACGCGCTTTGGCGATGCCAGCGAGGACCCGCTTTTGGCGCGCGAGGTCGCATGCCTGGCGGTGGTGCAGGAGGCTCTGGCCAGCGGGGAGTTCTTTGCCTGCATCCTCGAGCCGATGCAGAGCGAAGGCGGCGATCGCTACGCCACGGCTCGCTTCTACCGTGCCGTGCGGCTCCTGACGCGCCACTATGAAGTGCCGCTGATCATGGACGAGGTACAGACAGGCTTTGGCCTGGGCGGAGATTTCGCGTGGCACTCGCGTTTTCAATTCGTGAACTTTCGCGGTCAGCCGGATTTTCCCGACGCGGTCGTGTTTGCCAAGCGCGCCCAGCTCGGCGTGTGCATGAGTGTCTGGGAAGACCCGGAGCCGACCTCGGTGCAGCCTGCCTCGATCATCCGTGGTCGGATGCACGCCGAAATGGTCGCCACGCAGCACGCCGCCGAGCGCGTGCAAAAGCTCGTGCGCGAGCGCCTGGATGTGATTGCCAGC
>JAHEAK010000347.1:2928-3542 GCA_024642805.1 Kofleriaceae bacterium
GGCTTCCCTCATCTGGTCGGCTCGCCGAGGGCACTTGGCTTTGCCTTCGCCTTCGATCTGCCCAGCAGCGAAGAACTGGCCGCGTATCTCGGTCAGCGCTTCTGGCGCGGCGCGGTGGTGTTTGGCGCGGGCACCAAGACCGTGCGCTATCGACTCTCGGAGAGCTATCTGGCCCGCGACATCGATCTCCTCTTCGAGACCGTGCGCCGCTCGCTGGCCTGGCTCGATGCCCATCCGGGGGCGACCCCGCCGCAGTGGGAGGACAGGCCATCGCAGCCGCGCGAGCTGCGCGACTCGCCCGAGGTACGAATTCGTCAGGTCGAGGGCGCTGAAGCGCTGGCCTTTCTGCCCGCTATTCTTGATATTGAGCTACGGGTCTATGAGCCAGCACGGCGGACGCCGCCAGCGCAGATTCAAGCCGCCCTCGAAGATCGCGACTGCATAGCCACCCTCGCCGAAGTGAAAGAGGGCGAGGAGTGGAAGTTCGTCGGTTTTGCCATTGGCCATCCTCTGGAAGCAGCCGCCGAACACGAGGAAGGACCGGATCGCGATCCAATGCTCGGCAAGCGCAACAGCCTCTACTCGCTCTCGCTCACCGTTGCGCAGGAGTATCA
>JAHEAK010000347.1:3552-5987 GCA_024642805.1 Kofleriaceae bacterium
AGGCATCGCTTCGCAAGACGGCCGACGGATCGCCGCGCTATCGATTCGTTGCGGGTCGCAATCGCGTTGGTCACACCGCCGCCATGGCGCATCTCAACCGCGCCTTCGGTGCTCACCTGGTCTGCGTTCTCACCGGCCAGTACGAAGATCCGGAAGGCCAGGCTATCTACTACCGCATGCCCCTGGGCGCTCTCGCGCCAGTTCGCGAGTTAGCAACGGTGAAGGAGACCAGCATGGCCGCAGGCATATCGACGCCCTTTGCCATGCCGCCTGCGTCGCTCATCGAGGCCGAGCGCAGCGGTCTGCTCTTTGGCCCAGCGGTCAATAAGCTCACCGTGATGAACTACACCACGCCCGCCATCGTCAGGGCGCTTGAGTGGGTAAGTGCAATGGCGCCGCGTCTGCCGCACATGTATCTCACCTCGTGTCGGGATGAGCTCGTCGACAAGAGCCTGCGTCTTCTGCGCACCCACCGCACCGAAGCGCAAGTCGCCATCGGCATGGTCGGTGGCTACCTCGGGCACACGACCGCCGCTGCGCGTTCCCTCTCGGACCCGGGGGTGCACAAGCAAGGACCGCGGCACTTTGACTGGCCGCTCTTGCCCCATCCCGAAGACGTTGGGGTCGAGGCCATGCTCGGCATCTTTGACGAGTTGATCGCGGAGGCCGGCGGCAGTGCCAACATCCTTGGACTCTTTGTCGAGACCTTGCAGGAGCGCACGGGCCGATGCCTCGACAAGGCTAGCTTTGCCGCGCTCGCAACGGCTTGCAAGCGGCACGACATCCCGCTGGTTGCCTTCGAGACCGCATCGGCCTGCTATCGATCGGGCGAGGGCAGCTTTCAGAGCAGTCGCTGGTCAGAGGTTCCCGACATCCTCGCCTGGTGGGGCGGTGGCCACACCGGCTACATCCACACCAATGCCCGCTATCGCGTCGCCAAGCCGCTGGCGATGGTGTCCACTTGGGATGGCGATGAGCTGAGCTTGGTCCGCGATCACCACCATCTGCGTGCAGCTCGCCGCGTCGACATCAAGGCAGCCAGCTCGGCACTCGATGGCGCGCTCGAGCTTGCCAGCAAGGCGGGTATCAAGGTGCGCGGCCGCGGCCTGTATCGAGTAATGGAGGCTGGCGCACGCGCGCAGGACTTGCACCAGGCGCTCCTGGACAAAGGAGTAAGGCTGCGCCTCTTCCCTGGCAATCGACTGGCCGTGATTCCCTGTCTCGATAGCGCTCTCGAGTCGGCGCATAAGCTTCGCCAGGCTCTCGGGGAGATCCTGTAGTGCGCTTCCTGGATCTGCGATGCCACGCGAGTGGGCGCGAACGGGGCCGCATGCATGGGGAGCGCTTTGCGGGCGAGATTGCCTCGCTCTGCGAGATTCGCATGTACCTGGCGTGCAAGATCTCTGGCTTCGATCGCGCCGCACTCTTGCGCGTGGCCGATGAGCACCTTCCCGTGTTGCGCGCCTTCGATCTCGAGCTATACGAAGAACTCGTAGGCATTGCCGAGGGCGCGGGGCTGCCGGCTAGTCAGATCGTCGTGCTCAACCAGTACACCGATTTGCGCGATCTCAAGCCAGGACCAGCTGCCGGGCAAGAGGGGCACGGCGACTTCGACGGCGGTTGCACGATGCTGTGGGCGCGCGCCAAGGGTGGACCCATCTTTGCGCAAACCTGGGATATGCACGCTACCGCCATTCCCTACGTGATGATGATGCGGCTGCCCGATGTTGCTGGCGGAGACGCGTTTATGCTCTCGCTGACCGGATGCCTGGGTATGGCGGGTCTCAATGCCCGCGGCGTGTCGGTTGGTATCAACAACCTCACTAGCACTGACGCGCGCATTGGCGTGGTCTGGTCGGCCATCGTGCGCAAGGCGCTGCGGGCTGGTAGAGCCAGCGAGGCTCGTGACATGCTCATGGGCTGCCAGTTCGGATCGGGACACCATTATCTGGTCGCCGACCCGGAGGATGTCTTCAGCGTCGAGAGCTCCGGCAAGAAGTGCAAGACCATCTTCACCGGCGAGGCGGCGTCCTTCGTGCACTCCAACCACTGTCTCGATGGCGATATCGCCACCTGCAGTCGGGTTCCCGAAGGCAGCACGACCTACGATCGCCATGAGGCGATGCTCGCCGAGGTCGCTGGCAAGCCGATTGCCGATGTGCGCGACGCCTTCACACGCCTCGGTTCGCACAAAGGCTATCCGCGCAGCATCTGCACCAACATGGCCACTCCTGAGAATCCGCACGCTGCCGCCACCTGCGCGGGCATCGCCATGGATTGCAACTCTAGAGAGGTCTTGGCCGTGGCTGGCTTTACCCACAACGTCGAGCCGGAAGTATTTCGCGTGCAGGAGGTGCGCTGATGGGAGGCAAGGCCACCAAGCGCGATTCCGCCGGCCGCAAAGGCCTGCCGTACTTCCACACCTGGACCAGGCA
>JAHEAK010000348.1 GCA_024642805.1 Kofleriaceae bacterium
GCCCTGCTCGTTCACCACCGGCAGGTAGGAGAGCATTACGGTGAGCTGGTCGCCCAGTTGATTGCGAACCTCTTCTTCCGCCAGGTGCATGGCCTTCTGCGACTCCATGCAGGCGCGAGCCATCTCCATGGCGCGTTCGGCACCATTGCCAACCATCTCGAAGACGGTGGTGCCCGCCTCGAGGGCCTTCATGAAAGGCCGTGGCCGCAGCCCGGTGAGCACGGGAAAGGCCGTGCTGAAGGCCACAAGCTTGAACTCATGGTCGAGCAGAACCGCCGGATCTGACATGCCGGAGACGATGCCCTCGGCCACTTTGATTGCTTTTGACGACAAACCGCTCTAGAGCGCCGCCCCCCACGTTTGGCGCCCTTGACTGAAAATCATACCACGCTCACAAGCAGGAGAAGTCGCGCAAATCTGTCTTCTCACCTATTGAAGTGGTGCAGCCCCATCGCTCGGGCTTGCGTGCCGGCGTGCGAGGGCCCCGATGAGGGCCCTTGAGCAATTCCTGCTAGCGCCAGGCATGCAGGCCAAGGTGCGACTCGCGTGCCTGGCACTTCAATGGCGGCCCCGATCTGCGCTTCCCGTGGGCGGCCTGCTAGACTCTAGCCGGCGCGAGATGAGCGACGAGGGCAAATACGAAGGCATGATCGCCACCGACGTCCTGGCTCCCACCCGGGTCATTGCTGGCAAGTATCAGCTCGGTCGCATTCTCGGTGAGGGCGGCATGGGCGCGGTCTACGAGGCCGATCATCGCGAATTGGGCGCCAAGGTCGCCGTCAAGCTGCTCAGCGAGGCCAGCGTAAACAATCCAAACAGCCTGGCTCGCTTTCGGCGCGAAGCGATGGTCATGGGCCAGATCCATCACGAGAACGTTGTGTCGGTGATGGACGCGGGCACCGACGACGCCGGCGTGCCCTTCTTGGTCATGGAGCTGATGGAGGGCGAGAGCCTGTCGTCGACGCTGCGACGTGAGCGCCTGCTCTCGCCTGGGCTCAGCGCGTGGATCATCCACGAAGTGCTGGCGGGTCTGGGCGCCGCTCACGCCAAGAACATCGTCCATCGCGATCTCAAACCAGGCAACGTCTTCATCGCCACCCAGAGTGATGGCTCGCGACGAGTCAAGCTCCTCGACTTCGGCATTTCCAAGCTGGGCGACGTCTCTGCCACTCTCGATGTGACGGCGATCGGAGCCTTGGTCGGCACGCCCAACTTCATGGCTCCTGAACAGATCACCGCCAACGTCGAACTCGATGGTCGCGTCGACCTCTACGCTGCCGGTGTCATGCTCTACCGCATGGTCACGGGCAAGCTGCCCTACGTTGGCAGCAACGCGGAAGAGCTGTACCGACGCATTCTCGAGGCGCAGCCCGTACCGCCGACCCAGGTGCGCCCCGAGCTGAGTCTGGCCCTCGAGACCGTGATCTTTCGGGCCATGCATCCCGAGCGCAACCAGCGCTTTCAGAGTGCCTACGAGTTCCAGGCCGCGCTCCATCAGGCGCTGCCTTCGGAGAGCTACAACTCGGTACGCCAGGCCTCGCGAACACGACCGCCCTCGCTGGGACCGCAGCCGGTCCACTCGCACGAAATCTCTGACACCGCCGACATGCCACATCAGCGGACGCAAGCGGCGCGGCCACAAGCACTGCAGGCCGCCCATTCCGTGCACGCAACGGCTGCTGCTGTCAGTGGTGGCTCAGCGCGCAATTGGCAGTGGATGGCGCTGATGGCCATCATCTTGGTAGCGGTGGTCGGCGGCGTTCTCACCTATTCGATCACCCGCTCGAACAACAAATCCAAGAGCAGCGCGAGCAAAGCGCTGGCCGCCGCCAACGCGAAGACAGGCGACACCTCGATCACGCCAGCGCTTGCTGGCGGCTCGACGGTCTACTTCGGGATAACCCGCCACAAAGATCCAGAAAAGATGCGAGCCGAGATGGCGCCCTTTCTGAGTTACCTCTCCAAGCGCATCGGTCGCCCCGTCGAAATGAAGATCATCGAGAACTACGATGACTTCACCGAGGCGCTCACCACCGGAGAGGTGCAGCTGGTCGCGATGTCTGCGGTCAAGTACGTGCGCACCAAGCGCAAGCTGGCCGGCTTGCGCCTTCTGGCCACCCCGACCACTGGCAGTGGACCTACCTACGGTGCGTATATTCTGGCTCGCTCCAACTCGGGCATCGCCACTCTCGCGGATCTGAAGGACCGCACCTTCTGCTACACGAGCCAGACCTCGAGCTCAGGCTACATCTATCCACGGGTGGTCTTTCGACAGGCCGGCATCAACCCTGAGACTCACATGAAAGATCGCTTCACCACCGATCACATGGCCTCGCTTCGCGATCTGCAAAAGGGTGGCTGCGATGGTGCGGCCGTGTACGACAAGGCCTGGCTCGAGGCCGCGGAAAACAATCTCGATCCATCAGCCTTCACAGTCATTGGCACGACTGAACGCATTCCCTGGGACGCCTACTGCGTGGCTGACACCATGGACAAGAACCTGGCCGACAGCCTGGCCAAGGCCCTCACCGACCTTCGACTCGGCTCCCCGCTCGCGGATGAAGTCCTTGGCCAAAACCACCAGTTCTCTGGCTTTCTACCCGGCGACGACAGCCTCTACGACCCGGTGCGCAACGTCGAGAAATACCTGGATCTCGAGAAGCGCCAGGACACCGCCGAGTAGGCCTTACAACCACCTCGTCGCGGCCTGCAAGGCAAGTGCAACGCAAGGCAAGTGCAACGCAGGCAAGAGCGCACGCGGAACGCGCAAACAACGCCCGGAACAACTCGCAGGGCACTCGCAGAACAACTCGCAGAACGCGACCAGCGCTCCAGCGCACCGACGCTGGCACCTCGCCAATTTCGATCTGGATTCGATATCGATTCGATCGCAGAAACAAGAGCAAGGCTCGAGCACACCAACTTGGCAGCGTGACTTCGAGAAGTATCAAGCAACGATGCACGCATCACGTGGTCTTGCTCACCACAAACATGCTTATTGATCCGCATAGGGGGGCTGCGTAGGATGATCTGAGGATGGGGTGTCATGCTGATGCGTGACATCAGCGGATGTGGATCTTCAACGAAGGTGCGAGATTGCTCTCGAATCGCTTTCTAGAGGGGGATGCGATGGTTACAGCGACGATTACAGGGACCACGGAAAATCGCCGAGCTGGTGCACGTTTCCTGCAACCGGGCGGCACAGCGATTTGTCACACCGGCACAACATCGCAACGTTACTGTATCCAGGATGCATCGCGCAGCGGGGTTGCCCTTGGCGGCGCAGCTCTGGAAATCGGTGCCCCCGTTACCTTACAGCTTTGGTGGCCGCTCATTGGCAGTGCCACGGCACAAGGTGTGGTGTGCCGACGCGACCCGCAAACCAACAGCGTGGGCGTCAAGTACACCGACGATCGCGGCGTCGGCGAACTGGTGCAGAAGCTATCGGCCATTGCGCTTTTGCGACGCACTGCGCCACGGCCTCTCTTCTGCGGTGAGAGCGCCATCTTGCGGCGCGTCATGGAGCAACTCGCCGACGCGGGCTTTCAATACGAGTACGCGCGCACGCCGTTGGAAGCGCTGATCCACGTGCAAGACCCATGGAAGCCACTTACGACGGCCGTCTGTACCAACCATTCTCGTTGGTCGGAGTTCTCGAACTTCCTATCTGCCGAGCACCCCATGCTTCGTCGCCTGGTGCTCGACGACAACGGAGATCTCTTCGCGGCCGATAGCCAAGGCTACGAAGAGGTACTGGCCAGGCCCTGGCATCCCATCGAGTTGTACCGCATCCTCGGGCTGCAAATTCACGAGGATCCTTGCATCTGTTGTGGAGCCCCAATGCCAAAGAGCGCCGAGGCCTTCTGTGGTGTATGCGTGGGCCGCTCGAGCGAACTGTCAGAGTTCGATGATTTGGGCGAGGGCGACTAGCCGCTCCCGGGAGCTCCCGAGGGGCGAAGACTCGACAAGAGACTGGCTTCCCAGCCCGTAGCCTTGCTACACAGATAGTGTGCTTCGCCTTTCCCTCTTCGGTGCGCTGATAGCTTCCACACTCATCGCTTGCGGAGGATCGCCCGCAAAGGCACCAGAACCGGTACCTGTGGCTCACTCCAGCCATTCTCGTCTGCACGACCCAGCACCTGTCGAGAAGGTAGATATCAACATCGGCGCCGAGCGATCGGGACACTCGCTGGTGGTGCAGGTGCACGGCATCGGCCGCGGTCACGCAAGCGGCCAGGCTCTCGAGGATCCCAAGGCGTGGCGCGTGAGTGCCAGCTATGGCAGTGCGCCCTTGCGACAAGTTCTGGCTGGTCCCGCCAAAGTTTCACGCGCGCCGACGGGCGCCGCGATGGGCGACCAGTGGGACATCGAAGTCAATTTCATGGTCGCCTTCGCCCTGCCCGACCGAGCTCTCGACATCGAAGTTCGCGCACAAGCTCCCAGCGGCGAAGTGACGCGCAAAAAAGTAAGCATCGAAGCGCCAACAGAAAAACTCTCAAGCCTGTAGTCCCGACAGGCCTCTAGTCGTGGCGGGCCCTGCGCGCCTAGAAGCCACCACCAAGGGTAAAACCTACCGACCAGGTGGAGGTGCGCACATCGAGGCTGTTGCCGCGATCGTCGTGCAGTCGAGAGAAGTGACCACCCAGGTCGCTCCACATGGAGAGGGACACTTTGGGCCCCACACCCGCAAAGAAGGCGGGCCAGAAGAGAAAGCCGAGCGCACGCACCTTGGTGCTGTACATCAGGCCCGTGCCGTACTCGATGCCCCTGCCACTCATGGAGCCCTCGCTGGCTCCGCTCAGCTGCGCGCGGCTGAGGCCACCGCGCAGGTAGAGCCCAAGGTGCTCGGCAGCGGGAATGAAGTAGCGGCCCTCAGCGCCGTAGTGCACCAGCGAGGCGGTGTTGCCAAAGTGGTAGTTGTCGCGCTTGCCTTGCATGATGTCGACAGCGATGAAGGCCTCGCCGCTGTACTGGCCCAGCGCTGCGCCCATGCCGAGCTTGAAGAAGCCGGCACTGCCATAGCGCGCCCCCAGATCCGAGCCGATCTCGGACACGCCAGCGCTCTCCTGGAGGTAGAGGCCATCGGCTCGGACGGGCGCGGACAGTCCGGCGAGGGCGACGAGGGCGGCTGCGAGCAGGAGCGAAAGAAGTCGAGGCATGCCCTGCCTAAGAGCAAAGGGGAAGCCAAGAATAGCTAATTAATATCAATGAAATAGAGCGCCATTCGGAATGTCCGGGCTCGCCCACTTCGGCCTCCAGCCACAAACCCGGACATCTGTGTCGCGCTTGCAGAGGGCTCAAAAATCGAGGGGGCACCAGCCCGACCCCCACGAGACCCACACCTCGGCCCCTGTCGCATATCTTCCGTAATTTCATACAGTTGAATCACATATTTTTTGAGAAAACTGCACTTTTGGTTAGATTGCTTACTTCCTAATCACGCGGTGAAGGAGTAGTTTGAAACTCGTGCCGCTCAACGACACCACGTCAAAGCGGCCGGTCAGCGTCATGACTACACAGCCACAGGGAATCCGAGCAGGCGGCGTTCTGGGGAGGCCGTCCGCCCGCTCGGTGCCCGTTTCAGGTGCCTATTCCTGGAAGGCCGTGGGTCCGACACACATCTGGGGGGATAGTGGATTGACCGGCGCGTTTGCATGGCAGGTTTCGAGCCGTGGCCAGTACCTCACCAACGACACCCAGGACTGGTGTCAGCGGTCTGCGCGATCTGGGGGGATTCAGCGCGGATAGCTTGGTGAGTAACTGGGCGGGGCTCGACCTCGCAGGCACATGGCCACGCAGACGCGTGGCCTTTTTTTTTGCGCGCGCTCCGAACGCAAGCCGCGGCCCGGCATCTTGACAATCGCCCACCGCCATTGCTACCTACACAGCGCCTGACCACCAGGTAACGGGGCTGTAGCTCAATTGGGAGAGCGCTAGAATCGCACTCTAGAGGTCGACGGTTCGATCCCGTTCAGCTCCACG
>JAHEAK010000349.1 GCA_024642805.1 Kofleriaceae bacterium
ATCTTAGTTGTCCTTCTTGGTCGTTGACGTGGAGTTGGCCTTGGCCCGAAAGAGCACAGGCTCGAGGATTGCGATGAGAGCGGGCAGGAGCAGCAAGGTCGCCAGCCCGGCGGCGAAGAGAATCGAGGCGATGAGGAATCCAACGGTCTGGTAGGGGACCAGCGGAGCCAAGAGGAGGGGCAAGAAGCCACAACCCACGACGATGACGTTGCGAGTGATGGCGCGCGCAGGCTCCTCGAAGACGGCCTTCTGCGCCAGAGCCCAGGTGCCGTGCTTTGCATGCAGCTCGCGCGCTCGTGCCAGGAAGTGAATGGAGTAGTCGACGGCAAGGCCGAGACTCAGTGAGGAGAGCACGGCGACCGGCATGTCGTAGTCTTTGCCCACCAGTCCCAGGATGCCGTAGATAAGGCCAACCGTGAGGGTCAGCGGAATCATGCTGAGCAGACCCCAGAGCAGCGATCGAAACAGGACAATCATCATCACCAGGACGATGACGAAACTGCCCAGCAGAGCACTCACCATGCCCTTGACCATCTTCTTTTGCCAGACGACGTTGATGTAGGTCAGCCCGAACCACTTTGGCAGCTCCAGGGACACCGGCGGCGGGTGCAAGGCGACGTAGTCGTCCACGGCAGCTACAACCTTCTGCATATCCATGTTGTCGCCGCTCTTGAGCTGAAACCAGATGACCGCATGGGCATAGTCGCTGGTAACGAAGTGCCACAAATCGTCCTTGCGATGGCTAGACTGGTACTGGGCCAAGGTTTGGGCAACGCCATCTCGGTTGGCTGGCAGACGATAGTCGTCGTTGTTTCCGCTGAGCAGGTCGCGGTGCACGACCTTGACGATGTCAGCCAGACTGTTGGACTTGCCGACGATGGGGTGCGAGGCGAGAGCCGCTTGCAGGCCTTCCATGTAGGCCAGCATCTCGGGCTGCTTGAAGATTTGTCCAGCTTGCGCCTGCCGTTCGACGAAGGCGCTGGCGGTATCGCTACCCGAGACACTGTTGGCTTCGCCGGCGGGCAGGGCATCTACCAGCTTGTGCAGCTCAGCTCGAAAGGCCTCGACGTCGGCAGGCTCGCCGCTGGCAACGGCGGATGTGGCACTGACGATGCGCTCGTATATGTGTGCCACTTCGGTTGCGCGCGACTCGAGAGCCGGCCCAAGCAGGGCGACGCTCAGTTCCGGCGCTTGGGCATCTTCGCCCTCGGTCTCGTCGCTCATCTCGCCCTCGGTCTCGTCGCTCATCTCATCGGCCAGTTCGAGCTGCTCGGCCAGCCAATCCGCCACCAGACCAAAACCCACGCGCCGGGACGGGTCGATGTCGTGCAGGCCGCGCTCGCGGGTCATGGTCTCGAGCGACTCGAGTCCATCGAGGAGAGGCTGGCCGTCGCGAGCACGCAGGGCGCTTTGCATCTCGGCAAAGACCGCGCGAATGGCGACGAGCTCCGCTTGTGCTGCCTCTGACACTTCCTTGCCATAGGCTTCCGCGGAGTAGGGGGCGCGCTTGTGTGAGAGATGCAAGTACGCGTCGTAGGTGCCCCCGAAGTGCGAATTTAGTACCCGATCGGCGATGCGAATCTCGTGACCTTCTTCGAACCACTTGGTGGGGTTGTCGTTGACGTTTATCTTGCCAATGCCAATGACGGCCACGGCCACAAGTCCCAGACCTCCGAGCAGGATGACCCTGGCGTGCCATGGGCGCATGCGGCCGAGCCAGTGCAAGAGACCGCGCTTGGACTCGTGCTCGACGGCGACCCGGCCGAAGCCTTCTAGTCGCTTGTCGGGCAGCAACATGAGATAGGCGGGAATGAAGAGGACGGTGAAGACCCAGGCGGCCAGCACGCCGATAGCCACGAAGATGCCAAAGACCTGCACAGGGGGAATCGGTGTGAGGGCTAGCGATCCGAAGCCAGCAGCGGTGGTCAGTGAGGTAAAGAGCATGGGTGCCGAGAGATGGCCCATGACTTTCTCGATGGTCTTACGCCGGTCGCCAATGCTCGGATAGGTGTCGAAGAAGTCGGAAATGATGTGCACCGCATCGAGCACAGCGATGGGCATGATGAAGATGGGAATCATCGAGCTCATGATGTGCACGGTGTTTCCGGTGATGACCAGGAGCGCCATGGTCGTGAGCGCCGAAGCCATCGCGACCAGCATCGGCGAGAGGATGACGGAAAAGCGCCGAAAGAAGACCCACATCAACAGGAAGATGACCAACATGGCCATCGGCGCCGAGATGGCCATCTGAATGAACATCTCGATGCCGAAGGTGTCCTCGGCGACAGGCAGTCCCGCGATGTGAAATTGATCCGGACCGGCGCCGATGCGAGCGATTTCCGCGCGCAGGGCTTTGGAGACCTCGTGGGCGCGGTCCTTGGCCACGATCGGAACGTAGATGACCAGCGCTCTGCCATCGGCCGAGATGAGCGTGTCTTCGAGGAAAGGAATGCGCATGGCCCGATCGCGCACGGCCAGTGCCTCTTCTTGATTGGCGGGCGGCGCTGGCATCAACCAGTTGAATCTCACCGTGCCGGGGCCGGCGTTCTCGATGTTGTCCATCGTCGAAGGCGCCATCACGTCAGGGACGATGACGCCCTCGATTTGCTTTGCGAACTCGGTGAGTCGGTAGACCTTGGCGAGGGTCTCGGGATTGAAAACGCCGTCTGCGTCTTGCTCGTTGACGACGCCAACGACGACCGCGTCGTAGAGAGCGAAGCGCTCTTTGCTCGCGCTGTGAAAGGCTCGGGCCGAGTCCCCGGCCGGCAACATGTTCTCTGGATCGGTGTCGATGGTCGCTTGCGGCAAGAAGCCGAGTTGCTTGGGGAAGAGCGTTGGCAGTCCAGCTCCGGCTAGCAGCACAAGGGTAATGACCAGCATGGCCCGTGCGATCAGGCGCGGGTGTTCCATGGCAAAGAGCGTGGTCTTGCGGCCAAGGGAGCTCATGAGTGCGCGCTCCGCGCCGGCACGTAGAGAGCATCGCGATCCTTTTCGACTTCGCGTTCGATGCGTCCACAGACAGCCGCGCAGAGTTGGAAGATACTTTCGTCCTCGATGAAGTAGATGACCGTGTTGTTCTCGCGACGGCGCGCTATCAGCCTGGCCTCGTAGAGCCGACCGAGTTGTCGCGATGCCGTTGGCTGCGAAAGCTCCAGCTCATGGCCGACTTCGCTCACGCTCAGGCCCTGGTGTTCCCGCAAGATGTCGAGAATGCGCAGCCGAGTCGGCTCGGCCAGCACTTTGAACTTGGCCGCAGCTCGTTGATATCCTTCAGCACTCAGCCTCTTATCACTCATCGAATATACGTATACACGCATACTCATGAGGATACAAGGCGGGCGGATTTGTGGGGCAGGGCGGCCGCCCTCGGGCCACGTGGGGGCCACCCCTGGGGCTGGCCTGGGCCACCTGGGACGACTTGGGGGCGGGGCGGACGTAGCTCAGGGCTGCCGCGGGCAGGTGCTCACCGGGTTGCCACAGTGGTCGCCTTCGGCGAGCCAGCCGACCAGGCTCTCCGCTTCCACCTGCACCTGCACCTTGACCCAACTCGCTTGGCATCCCAGAAGCTCATTGCGGACATCCTCTTGATGAAAGCTGCGAACCGGCTCGCTGCTCGTGTCTGGGCTTGAGCGAAGCACCACATCGTGCGGCTTCAAAAGCTCGGGGCTTAGCTCACTCATGTTGAGATTGGTCGTGAGCTCCGCCAACGACACCCAACCTTGCTGAGACACGCTCTGCTCGCTGAGGGATTCGATGTGATCGACAAAGACTCGATCACCCAGTTGTTGGCTGAGGTGAAAGATGTTGCCAGGCGGCTCCTTGGAGAGCGTGAGCGAAGGCTCCGTGGCATCCGCTGATGCGAAGATGTGCACCTCGGTGTCAGGCTTGGAGAAGACCTTGACCGCGCACAGCACGGCTGCGCTGGCGCTTGCATCGCTTGCGTGGCTTGCCTCGCTTGCCTCGCTTGCCTCGCTTGCCTCGCTTGCCTCGCTTGCCTCGCTTGCCTCGCTTGCCTCGCTTGCCTCGCTTGCATCGTTTGCATCGCTTGCGTGGCTTGCTTCCCTTGCGTGGCGAGTGCCGGTCGAGCAAGCGAGGGCCAGCGCAGGCGCGAGAGCGAGGATGGCGAGCTTGGCGTGCATGGTCGAGCTAGAGTGCCGCGCCCCTTGGCGGGGGCGCCAGCCTTTTCGAGGGCGCTTTCTGAAGGGCTGCGGACAAGCGCCTTGCTGGTCGGGACTCAACACTGCGCGAGCCTTGCACTGGCCCCATCCCGAAACGCAAAAAGCCCCTCCGACTCCTACGAATCAAAGGGGCTTATCTGGGGTGGGCGACGGGGCTTGAACCCGCGACAACCGGTACCACAAACCGGGACTCTACCAACTGAGCTACGCCCACCGTACGTCACGCGACGCGCCGAGACATATAAACCAAAGGGGCGCCTCGGTCGAGTCCTCTTGGAAATTTTGTGGGCCCTTTGTGGTGGGCCCTTTGTGGGCGCCATTGTGGGGCTAAGGGGGCTTAGGGGCTGGCCTCGTAAATGGCCTGGACCTCTACCTCGCTGAGCACGCGACAGTAGAAGCTCAGGTCAAAGACCTCCCCTGTCCAGTCCTGAGAGCGGCTGTCGGAGCCCAGCTTCAGGCGCCAGCTCGTGTCGTTTTTTGCCAGGCGCGGCATGTCATTGACCTGGACCTGGGGCTGCCCATCGACGAAGTAGAGGGCGCGGGTGCCGTCGAGGACAAAGGCCATGTGGTGCTTTTCCGTTGGCTGCTCGGGCGGAGTCACGGTCTCGTAGACCAGCTTTTCGGTTCCGCCATCGGCCTGCAACAAACCCTGGTAGGCGAAGGGGCTCAGGGCTCCTCCACTGGTGAGGTCGATGCCCAGACGCATGACGTGGTCGAGCGTACTGGCTTCGGTGATCCGAACGATTTCTTCATGGGGCTCGACGTCGACAGCGACGTCCGTTGCCGCATCCGAGAGGGTGTTGAGCACAACCATGAAGGTCATGGTGGAGGTGTCGATGCAGCTGCCGAAGAGGTCACTGGGCAGGGTTTGGGCGCATTTGTCCGTGGTGCCCGAGCAGAGCAGACGACCATTTGCGAACTGGCCATCCTCAACTCGCAGAACCGGTCCACTGGCAGCCGAGCCTGTGTTGGGAACGTCCCCGGCAAAAAGATCCGGCAAGGTCGAGAGCGCGTAATGCAGCTCCGGCACCGGCAGGCCACCGACCTGCCCATCGGCGGCATCCACGTCCTGGGCGTTGCCGTCGCCAGGGTCGCTAGGGTTGGCATCGCTGGCTGGTTGGCCGTCGCCGCTCGAGAAGAGCAGGGAGCAGCTACCACACCCAAGAGCCAGAGTTGCTGCAAGCAAGAACTTCATCGACCTTGCCATGGTAGCGCGTTGCGAGGCTCAGGCCCAAGGCGGATTCGAAGGAGGCTTCTGCTGGGCGAGCCGCGTGGCGTGCCTAGCAGGAATCGAACCTGCGACCTTGGGCTTAGAAGGCCCCTGCTCTATCCGACTGAGCTATAGGCACAAGTCTCTCGGCTGACCGTTTGCGGCTGCGAAGCCGCCGAGAGAGGAAGAGTCGCTAGAGAGTAGTCGGGGTGAGAGGATTCGAACCTCCGACACCCTGGTCCCAAACCAGGTGCGCTACCAGACTGCGCTACACCCCGAATGAATCTTTGATTCGCCGCGCACACTATCTCTCTACTTCTGCTTTGACAAGGCGAAGTAATCGATAAGTTTCGGCAGCATTTCTGACATGGCCCGAGCCCGGTGGGAGAGTTGGTTCTTTGAGCCCACGCCCGCCTCGGCGAAGGTCGACCCCAATTCAGGGCAGAAGAAGAGGGGGTCGTAGCCAAAGCCGCCATCCCCGCGTGGCTCCTGGAGGATTTGCCCCTCACATGCACCGCTGGCCAGGATGAGATTTTGCCCCAGTGCCCCCTGGCAGTCGGCGAGGGCCAGCACCGATCGGAAGCGAGC
>JAHEAK010000350.1 GCA_024642805.1 Kofleriaceae bacterium
ACCCTTTATTGGTGGGCCGGCCATGATCTACAGAGACCAACCGTGCACCAGCAGTTTGAGCACAGCTAGCGCGTGACTGCTGAATTGTTCAGCAGCCTGCTAGGGAAGCTCGGCGTGTGCGAGAGCGAGCTCAGCGCTGTCGTCGGCGACGACCAGCAAGGAGCACGGCAAAGAAAACCAGGCCGATGCTGCTGAGCACACTCGGAGCCGATCCTGAGATCGAACAGCCACCGCCATCGCCGCCACCGGCTTTGGGCCAGCAGGCCGTGTCGCTAAGGCACTCGAAGCCCTCGGGGCAGAGATTGTCGGCGTTGCAAGATTGCGAGCAGCGCTGCTCTTCGTTGGCACTGGCGCACACCGACGAATCGCAGTCTTCGTTGGCAACGCAGAGATCGCCAAGGGCGCCGGAATTGACCGGCTCATCGGGATAACAAAGCATTTCGGCGCAGGTGAAGCCGTCGGCGCACTGGCCGTTTTGGCAGGGCTCTTCGGTGCCGGTGCCGATGTACACGGTCACGCGACTGGCGGCTGCGTTGCCCGAGGCATCGGTGGCGCGCACATCGAGGATGACCTGCCCCAGGGGCGCCGTCGGTGGCACTTGGAAGTCGTAGGGAGGCGAGGTTTTGGTGAGCACCACCTGGTTGTTGAGCAAGAGCTCGACCTTAGCGATAGCGTTGGCGTCGCTGATGTTCGCGGTGACCGGATCGCCGAGCTTGACCACGGTACCGTTGGCGGGCTCTGTGATGAGCACGGAAGGTGGCGTGCCGTCCTGACCTGGGAAGCCGACGATGCTGAGCAGCTTGGCGTGCGAGTCCTGAAAATTGCCAACGCCACATCCGCCCTGATCCTGGCCTGGCACCGCGCCCGCGCCGTAGTGCGTGGGCAGCGAGTCCTGGATCGAGGGGTACATGAAGTCAGTGCTGTCGAGGGTGTGAGTGAGACCGAAGGCGTGCGCCATCTCCTGGGTTGCCGTGGTGGCGAGATCGACGGCGCGCAGGCCCGAGGGAAAGGCAAAGACGATGTTGCTTGGCGAGAGGTCAGCGCAGTCCAGGGGCGCAATGCCAGCGCAGTTGTCGCCGACGACGCCGCCGCAGGTGCCGCCAAACACCACCATGTGATAGGTGCCGCTGGTGGGACGCGTGGTCGTAAACTCGATGTTGTAGGGCGTGTGATACTCGCGCATCTTGTCGACGGTGTAGTCGATGATCTGTTGGCGCGAGGTGGCGCCGCTCAGGCTGCCAAGCTCGTTGGGATTGAAGGGCGGAATCGTCAGCGTGCTGCCGGGGTTGACCACGGTGTTGATCATCCAGGTGCGGTTGCTGGTGGCGTCGTCCACCTGTGTGCTGGTGGTCGAGGTTAGGGTTACGCCCTCGAAGTTCAAGAACACGCGGCGCAGGCCAACGGCTTGCGGGGCCACAGGCTCGCTGTCCTGCAGGCAATCGGGACCGACGCAGGGCGGCGGAACCACCGTCAGCAGTCGCCGCTCGGGGGCGTCAGCTGGCAGCTGGGTAATCGCGCTTTGCTTGGGAGCCGCAAACGCCTGGCTGCTGAGCAGGGCGAGGGCAAGCATGGAGAGCGAGGATACGAGACAAGGGCGAGGCTTCATGGGGAACTCCTTGGACGAGGCGCGAACCCTATCCAGTCGGTCGCGCATCTCAAAGAACAAAGCGGTAACGGCCGCTATCCGTTCGCGGATCTCGGCCGTATCTCACCGTAACTGCTGTGAATTCTACTGATCCACGAACCACTGATCGATTCCGGGGAAGCGGGTCTGCGGGCCGACATCGGCAGGCGAAACCCGGTGCAGCCGACGTGACCAGGCGTAGTGGCTGAAGGGCGCGTACAACACGGTGTAGGGCATGTCTTCGAAGACCTGCGCGTGCACTTTCGAGTAGAGCGCCTTGCGAAGCTCTCGATCCGAAGTGGCAACCGCTTCCTCTAGCCAGGCGTCGACCTCGGGATTCTTGTAGTGCGCGAAGTTCTGGCCACCTTGAATCTGTGAGGAGTGCAAGAGCGCGGAGGGATCGGGATCGGGGATGTCGCGAAGCCAACCAAAGAAGGCGGCGTCGAAATCGCCAGCACCGGCGGCGTCCTCAAACTCTTGCGGGCTGAGATACTTGACCTCGAGATCGAAGCCGATGGCTTTGAGATCGTGCTCGAAGATGGCGAACATCTCGGCGTTGAGCGGCAGTCTCTGACTGGTCAAGGTGATGAGCTTGAGAGGAATGCCTTGAGCGGGCGGCACCACCTTCGCCTGCACCAAGAGCTCTTTGGCATGCTCGAGATTGAAGGAGCGTGGGGCAACACGGGTGTCGGCGCCAAACATGTTGGCAAAGAAGGGCGCGGAGAGTTGCTGGCCTTCGCCGAGCAAAAGGTCCTCGATGACGCGCTGTCGGTCAAGGGCATGGGTTAGGGCCTGGCGCACCAGTGCCGAATCGTAGGGCGCCTTGCTGGTGTTCCAGGCGATCAAGCGGAAGATCGACTCGACCTGGGTGGTCTGCTCGAAGCGGTCCAAAAAGTCGGGTAGCTGGGCTTCGGTGGCCCACTGGCCAATGTCGGGAATGTTTGTGAAGTCGAGCTCTCCACTCTTGAGAGCGGCGAGCTTGTCGTCGGCGGAAAAGACCAGTTCGATCGAGTCGAGCTTGGTCGCGCCATGCCACCACTTGTCGTTGTAGCTGAGCAGCATGCGTCCGCCCCGTTCCCATCGCATCAACTTGAAGGGGCCGGTACCTACCGGCTCGGTGTTGGCGGGGGCGGTGCCAAAGTCGTGGTCGGCGAATTTGTGTTTCGGCAGGATTCCAACCGACCAGCTGACCAGGGCAGGGGCGTATGGCTTTTGGTAGGTGACCACGACGGTGAGCTCGTCGGGGGTGTCGATGCGCTCAATGCCGCTGAAATAGGTCCGCCACAAGGTGCGCAGTTCTGTGTTGCGAATTTGCTCGACAGTGAAGGCGACGTCCTTGGATGTGAAGGGGGTGCCATCGGACCAAAGCACGCCGCTGCGCAGCTTGAAGGTGATGGTCTTGCCGTCGTTGCTCTGCTCCCAAGACTCGGCCAGACGCGGCACAGGCTCGAGCTTGGCATCGAAGCCGACCAGGCCTTCGAAGATCAAAATGTTTGCTCGGTTGAAGCGCGTCTCGAGCACGGGATTTAGAAAGCGCGGCTCGTTGGAAGGTATCTTGATGTGGCCGCCATGCGCCTCTTTGGCCGGAGCCTCGACCACCTTGCCGCTGCTCTTGTCGTCGGTGGTCTTGCCCTTACAACCCAAAGCGAGCAGCAAGAGGCTCGACAAGAGGAGGACGAGACGATTGGCTCGACGCTCATGTCGAGGGTTGATGGCAGGAGCGTTAGGGAGGCCGCGCTTACTTGCTCTCATCGGCGGACTATAGCGCTCGGCTCCATGCATGTGTAGTAGCCTGCGCGCCTATGGAACGCCTCCACATCCTCGATGGCTACGGATACATCTTCCGCGCCTTCTATGGTATGGCCAACGCCGGTCGCGGGCGCGCTCAGGTGCGCCTGTCGAATGCCGAGGGATTGCCGACGGGAGCGCTTCACGTCTACGCCTCGATGCTGCTGCGTCTGCACCAGGAGGAGGCCCCGGCGCGAGTGGTGGTGGTGTTCGACGCTCCCGGCAAGAATTTCCGGGACGCCCTGGACCCCAACTACAAAAAGACACGCCGAGAGACCCCCGAGGATCTCAAGAAGCAGATGCCATTCTTCAGGCCCCTGACCGAGGCCTTTTGCTGGCCGGTGCTTTCGGTCGCAGGCGTCGAGGCCGATGACAGCATCGCCACGCTTACCCGCGAGGCGCGTGTGCGCGGCTGGGACACCGTCATCTATTCAGGTGACAAAGACTTGATGCAACTTGTCGATGATAAGGTGACCGTCATCGATTCGATGCGGCAGATCGTCTACGACCAGGACAAGGTCAAGGAAAAGTTCGGAGTGGCTCCAACGCAGCTCGGCGATTGGCTGGCCCTGGTCGGCGACACCAGTGACAACGTGCCGGGCATGGTTGGGGTTGGCAAAGTTGGCGCGACCAAGCTGCTCGACAGCTACGGCAGCTTGCAGGGCATCTTGCGCAACATCGATGAGCTGAAAGGCAAGCTGCGCGAGCGCTTCTGCGACGCCGACAACTTGCGTCAGCTCGAGGTGTCGAAGAAATTGGTGACACTCAAGAGCGACGTTGAGTTGCCCTTTGGCCTCGACGAGTGCGTGCCTAGACCTTGGGATCCTGCTGCGCTCGAAGAGATGTGCGAGCGCTTTGAATTTGGCGCGCTGCTCACACGCCTGCGCGGCTCTGGCGAGGGACGTCCACAGCCGCGCGAGCGCGCCACGGCTCCCGCATCACCGCGACCAGTCGCCCGCGCCAAACCCAAGGCGCCGCCCGTCTCGGTAGAACTCGTCGCTGCTCGGGTCGTCATCGAGGCCGAGGAACTCGCACAAGAGCTGCAGTGCGCGCGCGCTGCAGGTCGCCTGGCGGTGTGTGTAGAGACCGACGGAGCGCGCCACGATCGCGAGCGACTGGTCGGCATCGGATTGGCGTGCCCCGGTCGCCAACCCATTTATGTACCCGTGGCACATCGCTATCTGGGGGCACCACGAGCGCTGAGCGCCAGCACCCTTGCCATCGTTGGCGAGCAGCTTGGCGACCCCGCCTTGTCCATCATTTGTCACGACCTCAAACGAGTGCAGCGAGTGCTGGCTCGCGAAGGTCTCGAGCTGGCAGGCGTCGACATGGACCTGATGTTGGCCGGCTACCTCCTGGATCCGGCAAGCGACTGCTACCAGCTGCGCGATGCCCTGCAGAGTTGTTTGCACATCGAGCTCTCGGCGCGCGAAGAGATGGTTGGCAAAGGCAAGAAAGCAATCGCCTGGGACATGGTCGAAGTGAGTCACGCTGCCATGCACATAGGTCCGCTCTTGTGCGCCCTGTTGGTAGCTGCCGAGCATGTGCGCGAGCAGCTCGAGGCCGAGGGCATGCTAGATCTCTTTCGCGACATCGAACTGCCACTGGCGCGAGTGCTGGGCGATCTCGAATCTCGCGGTGTGTGCCTGGACCAGGGGGTGCTCGCGGGAATTAGTCGGGAGATGAGTCAGCGCATCGCTGCCATCGAGAGCACGGTCTTTGCCAAGGCTGGCGGGCCCTTCAACATCGGCTCACCCAAACAGCTCAGTAGCCTGCTCTTCGAGACCCTTGGCCTGCGCTCCACGGTCATGAAGAAGACCAAGACCGGCTACTCGACCGATCACGAGGTCTTGGAAGCGATGATCGACAGCCACGAAATCATCGCGCCTATCATCGAGCACCGCGAGCTCTTGAAGCTCAAAGGGACCTACGTAGATGCGTTGCCGCCCTTGGTCAACAGGGATACGGGGCGACTGCACACGAGCTTTCGACAAGATGTGGCCGCTACCGGTCGACTGTCCTCGCAAGAGCCCAATCTTCAGAACATTCCCATTCGCACAGACATTGGTCGATCGATTCGAGGCGCCTTCGTTGCCCCCGAAGGCCGCTTGCTCGTCTCGGCCGACTATTCGCAGATCGAGCTGCGAATCATGGCGCACTTGAGCGAAGACCCTGTTCTCATGCGCGCGTTTCGCGATGGGGTCGACATCCACACCCAGACCGCCGCCGAGGTCTTCGACCTGCCGCTTGGCGAGGTCGGTTCCGGGGAGCGGCGAGTCGCCAAGGCGGTCAACTACGGGCTGATCTACGGGCAGAGCGAGTTTGGTCTCAGCCGCTCCCTTGGCATCACGCGGGCAGAGGCCGGGCATTATATACGGCGCTATTTCGAGCGCTTTGCCAAGGTTCGTCGCTTCATGGACGAGATCGTGGACCAGGCGCGGGTGCAGGGAGCTGCCTACACCGTGTGCGGGCGCAAACGGCCCATTCCTGGGCTTTCTGCCAAGAATTTCCAGCTGCGCAGTGCGGCCGAGCGAGTGGCCCAGAACACGCCAATGCAAGGA
>JAHEAK010000351.1 GCA_024642805.1 Kofleriaceae bacterium
ATGTGGACCACGGCGCCCCGCAGCTCACCGCGATGCGGAATGCGCACCGAGAAGCCCTCGCTCACATAGGAGAAGGCGCGAACCTGCACTTTGTAGTCGCCATCGGCGAGCGTCTCGCTTGCGAAGGCACCGTCCTCGGCGCTCTGCGTGTTGCTGGTGGTGGCACCGACGATCTCGATATCCGCATCGGCGATCGCTTCCTTCGTGATGGCGTCGAGAATACGGCCCTCGACATCGTAGTACTGCGCTCGGCGCAAGGTCGAAGTGAGCTTTGGACGCGCCGGAGCAAGTCCGGTCGCAGGAGGCAAATCCGAGTCCTCTTCGGGGAGAGTCTCCGTGTTGTTCTTATCGTCGGTCTTGCGCAGCCAGCGTTCCCAGGGACGGGTTCGCATACCTACGAAGCTCAAGAGGGCCAGCGAGGTGAGAGCAAAGGCTGCCAGGGTGTAGGACAGGGGAACGGGCTTGCGCTCGGCGATGATGATCTTGACGGGTTCGCTCTTGCTCGAGGCGTTCCACGATTCGGTTGGCGAGTACGTCGCTTGCATGGCGGTGGTGCCGCTGCCCAGCTCTTCACTGTCGACGTCGAGATGAAAATCACCGCGCTCGTCGGTCTTGGCGTTGCCGATGCGCTGGCTGTTGACGTCGATGCCGACCACGGCGCCGACGATGGCCTCGCCTCTACCGTTGAGCAGACGTCCACTGGCGAGCACGTTGTCGCCGTAGTCGTAGCGAGAGTGGTTGCTGCGCAAGGTGAGGACGCTGGAGCCGGTGATGTTGAGATTGGCCGCGGCTCGGGCGGCGTCGTAGTTGCGATTGCCGGCAACGCGAATCTCGATGCGCTTGCGACCCGGCGAACCCAGGTTGGCGCGCGCGATGGTGATGGTGGCGGCGCCATCGCTATCGGTGGTTGCCGCGCCAATGAGCGCCATCTCGCCGCCTGCCGCACCGTAATAGGCCGAGACCTCGACGACGGCACCTGCGCTATCGCTGCGGGCCGAGACTCGCAGCTGCAACTCGCCGGCGGTGTCTGCCAGCTCACTTGGTGCGTCAAGCGAGAGCGCCAGGGGGCTCTTGGCGATGTTGAAGTCAGCCATCTCGAAGTGCGAGGCATCGAGGCTGGGGCTGCCGCTGACGTCGACCGAGAGCAGGTGAGTGCCCTGATCGATGCGAAAGAGGCTGGAGAAATACCCGGCGCCGTCGGTGAGGACGGTGGCCTCGTAATCGTCGATGCGCAGATTCACCTCTTGATAGGCAGATCCTTCGCCGGAGGCCCGCTCGACCACGCGGCCGCGCACCAGGGCCTGGTCGTCGAGGCGCCGAACCGGGTCCATCTCGATGTCGAGTCGATCGTGAACCTGCAAGAGGGGAGCGGCCTTTAGCCGGTTATTGTCCAGCCCCCAAATCAGCGCCAAAAGACTGAGAATACAGAGGAGGCGCGGCACTTTGGCAGGTATAGCACGGCTTTCTGCCGGCGTGAATGTCAGCCCGATCTGCCATGGTGCGCCCGCTCTCCCCTGGAGATCCCAAGGAACATATGAATAACACTCACATTCGCAAGGCAATCGCTGCTTGCTCTTTGGAGCAGGCGGGCGGTACACGGGGCTAGAGATGCGCATCAAGCGGATCGAAGTGATTGGATTTAAGTCCTTCTGCGACAGGGCCGTGCTGAATTTCGGCGAGCCCATTGTCGGCGTGGTGGGACCGAACGGCTGTGGCAAGTCGAACATCGTCGACGCCATTCGCTGGTGCATGGGCGAGCAATCGGCCAAGAACCTGCGCGGCCAGGCCATGGGCGACGTCATCTTCGCCGGCTCGGACACCAGAGGTCCCGCTGGCATGGCCGAGGTCAGCCTGACCTTTGAGGATGTGGGCTTTTCCCACGAGACCCTCAAGCTGGCCCTAGACGACGAAGATTCCATGAACGACCCGCTGCTCGACAGCGCCGAGGCCGAGGAGTCGGACGAAGCCAGCGAGCTTGCCAAGGCGGTGGAAGCCGACAAGGCCGTCATGGCCGAGTTGGCCGCCCAGGCTGCCAGCGAGAAGGCAGAGGCGGAAGCCGCCAACCCGAGCCAGAGCCAGAGCACGAGCCCCAGCACCAATCCTGCTGCGAGCGCGAACGGGCAGAGCGATGTCCTTGACGACGAGCAAATGCGCGCCATCGCCGCCTCGGGTGAGTCGGCAGAGGCGGCGCCAGAGCCCGTCGAGGAGATCGACCCCTACCAGGCCACCAAGGACGCCGCCAAGATCCTTGCCGATCAGCCACCGATCATCGACTACGCAAAGTACAGCGAGGTCACGATCACGCGCCGACTCTTCCGTGACGGCACGTCCAGCTACTTCCTGAACAAGACGCCCTGCCGCCTTCGGGACATCACAGACTTCTTCTTAGGCTCGGGCGTTGGCACCAAGGCCTACTCGATCATCGAGCAGGGCCGAATCGGCATGATCGTCTCGGCGCGTGCTGGCGATCGCCGACACATCATCGAAGAGGCCGCCGGCATCACCAAGTTCAAGACCAAGAAGAAGGCCGCCGAGCGCAAGCTCGATCAGACTCGCCAAAACCTCTTGCGCGTTTCTGACATCGTCGCCGAGCTCGCCAAGCGGTTGGGCTCACTTCGACGTCAAGCCCAGAAAGCCGAGCGCTATCGTCGCTACAAGGCCGAGGTCAAAGACATAGAGCTGTGGATGGCTAGCCATCGCTTCCTCGAGCTGCGCGCCGTCGAGAAGACCTTGCTCGCAGAGCTCGCGGAGATTCGCGAGACCCTCGACAACGTGCGCGTGGAGCTCGACACCAAGGACGCCCGCGTCATCTCCGAGCGCGCCGATCTTGCCATTGAGGAGCGACGACTGGCCGCCCTTCAAGAGCAAATCTTCGAGCTGGAAAACCGCATCCGCCTCTCTGACAGCAAGGTCGAGTTCGAGACCCGCGAGGCCGCAGAGCTCGATATGCGCTGCGCGTCTGCCACCGAAGAAATCGACAGGCTGCGTACGCAAGTGACTGGCGAGTCCGAGGATCTCGAGCGCCAGCGTGCCGAGTATCAAGACATCGCAAGCGAGGTCGAGGTCGAGAGCCAGTGTGCGGCCGAGCGAGAAGAATCACTGCGAGATGCTCGCCGTGAGCTCGGCGAGGCCCAGCGCGGTCTGGAAGCCGCTCGCAGCAACCTCGCCCAGGCCCGCGCGGATTTCGCCCGCTCTGAAAACAGCCAGGAGTCCATCGGCGCACGCGTCGAGGATGCCAGGTCACGCCTTGAGCTGGTGCTCGAGGAAACTCGGGGCATGGACGAGCGCGTAGCGGAGCGCGAGAAGACCAGCAAGCAGCTGAAAGAAGCTCTCAGCAATCTCACCCAAACCCGCCTCGATCTTGGCAACAAGGCCGAGGAGTTTGCCGCGCGCAAGATCGAGCTAGAGGAGCAGCTGAGCTTGTGCGAGGCCGAGGTCGAGACGCTGCGCACCGAGGTGCATCGCCGCAAGTCCAGATTGCAGAGCCTGCGCGAGATTCACGACAAGTACGAGGGCTTTGCGCGCGGCACCCGAGCCGTGATGCAAAACTCCCAGGACCTTGCCGCTGGCGCCAGCGACTTCGAGATTCGCGGTCTAGTTGCTGACGTTGTCAGCGCACCGGAGATGCTCGAGGTGGCCGTGGAAGCCGCCCTGGGCGACCGCCTCGGCGGCATCCTGGTCAACAAGGCCGAGGTTGGCGCTCGTGCCATCGAGTACCTCAAGGAGACCTCCGCAGGTCGCTCGGCGTTCGTGCCCTTCATGGTGCCGATGCCTAGCAGCGGCGGCATTCAGTACGAAGATCGCAGCGGCATGTCGATGACGCCGAGCGGCGAGGGCGTGCTCGGTGCCATGGTCGACCTGGTGACCTTCGAGGAGGGCTACAAAGACGTCGCCAGCAATCTGCTCGGCGAGGTCGTGGTCGTCGAGACCCTCGCTCGCGCGCTCGAGTTGCGGCAAGCGGGTGCCATGCAGACCATGGTCACCCTGGATGGCGACATCGTCGACAACCGCGGCGTGGTGGCCGGCGGCTCCAGGGATTCGCAGGGCGCGAGCGTCCTGGCTCAGAAGCGCGAAATTCGCGAGCTCGATGAAATCGTCGAAGCCCTCGAGCGCGATCTCACCGATGCCACGGCTCGCTTCGTCTCCACCAAGAGTGACCTGCTCAAGGTGAGCAAGGCCATCGAAGGCCTGCGCAGCGAGCGGCACGACGGCGAGCTTGCCATCACCGCTCACGAGAAGGATCTCTCAGGCGCCCATGCCGAGCTCGATAGCTTGCGCGAGCGTCTGACCCGTCTCAATCGCGAGCAGCTCGATCTGGAAGACCGGGTGGGCGCTCTCGAGCACGAGTCGGTCATCATGCGCGAGCTGCACCACACGGCAGGGCTGGCCATGGGGCAGTACGAGCAGGAGCAGCTGGGCCTCATCGATAGCGTGGCGGCCGCGCAGACCCGCGCGGACGAACTGGCCATGGTCGTGACCGAGGCCAAGGTGCGCGTGGCTCAAATCGGCGAGAAGCGAGCCTCCCTCGAGGCTATGATTCTTCGCCTCGAGAAGAGCCACGAAGTGCTCAGCACCCGCATCGCAACCCTGGGCGCCTCGATCGAGAACGACAGCGAGCGCAGCTTGAAGCTGCGCGCCGAGGCCGACGAGTTGGCGCAGGAACTTGTGATCCGCAAAGAGGAGCGCGACGGTCTGCGCGGGCAACTCGAGGAAGGGCGCCGAGCATACGATCAGCGCAATTCCGACATCCAGAATGCCGAGATCGAGGTGCGCAGTTTGCGCAGCCAGGCCGAGAAGCTTACGACCAACGCCTCCCAGCGCGACGTCAAGATCGGCAACATGGCCTCGGATCTCCGCCACCTGGAGGAGAGCATCGAGGACCGCTATCACCTCGAGCTCGGCAAGATCGTCTGTGACTACCACTTGCATCCCTGCATCACGGCCGAGGATGAGGAGCGACTGCACCAGCGGCGCAACGTCATCGAGCGCATGGGCTCGGACATCAACCTCACCGCCATCGAGGAGTTTCAGACCTTGTCGGAGCGCCACGACTTCTTGGCCACCCAGCAAGCCGACCTCGAGAATGCCGTGCAGCAGCTCGACGACGCGATTCAGAAGATCAACAAGACTTCGAGAACCCTCTTCCACGACACCTTCCATCTCATCAACAACAAGTTCATCGAGATGTTCCCCAAGCTCTTCCGTGGCGGTCGCGCCCGGCTGCAGCTCACGGGCGGTGCCGACGTCGATATTCTCGAAGCCGGCGTGGAGATTCACGCTCAGCCTCCTGGCAAGAAGAACACCACCGTCGATCAGCTCTCGGGCGGCGAGAAGGCGCTCACGGCTGTCGCCTTGCTCTTCTCGATCTTCCTCATCAAGCCTTCGCCCTTCTGTCTACTCGACGAGGTCGACGCCCCACTGGATGAGGCCAACGTGGATCGCTACAACGAGATCCTGCGCGAGATGACTGACCACAGCCAGTTCATCGTCATCACCCACAACAAGCGCACCATGGGCGTTGCCGACAGGCTCTACGGCGTGACCATGCAGGAGCCTGGTGTCTCCAAGCTCGTCACTGTCAATCTGCAGAAGATTGGCGAGAAGGTCAAAGCCGCCTGATCCGGTCTCGCGTTCGTCAGTCTTGGGAGACGGCGGGCGCGACGGCCACAGGAGCTTCGCTACAGCTGCTCGGCCTAGGGCCTTAGGCGGCGGAGGGCGCCCGACCGCGACGCAGGGTCGAACGGGCACGTGCGATGCGGTGCAACACTTGGTCGACGGTGTCGCGCGGGCCCAGGGCAATCAGCGGCACGCCATTGCGAATCAAGAGCTGTCGAGCGTTCTCGAGAGCCAGCTCTTCCCCGCGCTGCAAGACCTCGGAGACCAGGTGCGCACTCGCCGAGAGCGGGGTGTCAGCGAAATGTGGGGCAAAGGGCACGATGGCGATGACCTGGCGACCACCTCGGCGCGCTCGC
>JAHEAK010000352.1 GCA_024642805.1 Kofleriaceae bacterium
CGAAAGCTGCGCTCCTCAACCAACTCCTGCAAGTTGCGATTGGTGGCCGCAATGACCCGCACATCGACGTGCGTCGCGCGACTGGCGCCAACGGCGCGCACCTCGCCCTCTTGCAACACGCGCAAGAGCTTTGGCTGGAGGTCCAGGGGCAGCTCGCCGATCTCGTCGAGAAAGAGAGTGCCGTGATCCGCGTTGAGGAAGAGACCCGCCTTGTCGGTGTCTGCCCCGGTGAAGGAACCCTTTGCGTGTCCGAATAGTTCTGATTCCAGCAGCGAGCCGACCAGGGCGCCGCAGTTGACGGGCACGAAGCGATGACCAGCTCGATAGCCCTCATAATGGATGGCGCGCGCGACCAATTCCTTGCCCGTGCCGCTCTCGCCGGTGACCAAGACCATGGCGTTGGATTTGGCGACCTTGGCGATGGTCTCGCGAAGTTCCTGCATGGCCTTGCTCTGACCGAGGAGCTTGTCGAAGCCGAGCTCGTCACGGAGCTTGGCATTTTGCAGGCGCATGCGATCTTCGCCGAGCGCGCGCTCGACACTCATGCGCAGCTCGTCAGGAGTGAAGGGCTTGGTGAGGTAGTCTCGAGCGCCAAGCTTCATGCCGGCGACGGCGGTTGCTACCGAGGGATAGGCCGTGATCAGCATGAGGGTCGGAGGCTCTGGCCGGTTGAGCAGGTGCTCGACGACCTGAATGCCGTCGATGCCGGGCATGTTGATGTCGCTGAGCACCAAATCGAAGTGCTGGCTATTGGCGGCGGCAATGCCAGCCTCGCCACAATCGGCGACCTCGACCCGGTGGCCAGCGCGGCTGAGGATTTCCGAGCACAGGGCGCGAATGCCCGGCTCGTCGTCGATGACTAATATCTTGGCGCTCATGATACTCACTCCGGCTGGTTGGCGCGGACGTGCATGGGTATCATGAGCCTCATACAAGTGCCATCACCCTCTGGCGCCTGGATGACTTCGATGCTGCCTCGGAACTCGCCGACCAGGTGCTTGACGACGGCCAGGCCAAGGCCCGTGCCCTGGCCTGCCTGCTTGGTGGTGTAGAAGGCGTCGAAGATCTGGCTGCGTTTTTCGAGGGGAATGCCTGGGCCTTCGTCGCTGACGAGGGCGATGGCACTGGCGCCAAGTCGCTCGATGCGCACGCTCACCACGCCACCCCCTGGCATGGCCTGGGCCGAGTTCTGAATGAGGTTGATGAAGATTTGCTGCAGGCTCTGTTCGGAAGCGATGACATCGTCACAATCATCGGCGCGCTCGACGATAAGCTTTACCTTCATCGACTTGAGCGATGGCGCCAGCAAGGTGCGAACGCGATCGAGCACCTCGCTCAACTTGGCACTGCGATTGGTCCCGGCTTCTGTGCGCGCGTACTCGAGCATGCTGCCGACGATGGTCTTCATGCGCGCCGCTTCGTCTGCGATGAGCGCGAGACTGCGCCGTGATGGATCTTCCGAAGGCAGGTCTTCCATCAGGAGATTCGAGTAACCGAGGATGGTCGTGAGTGGATTGTTGATCTCGTGGGCCACACTGGCGGCCAGGGTACCGACGGTGGCCAGTCGATCTTCGTGAGCCAGGGCTGCCTGTAAGCGCTCGCGCTCTCCGATCTTGACCGCCATCTCCTCGACGCGACGAGCGAGTACACCGATCTCACCGGGGCCGTAGAGGGCAGGGCCGCTGGGAGCCTGGGCGTTGCCCTCGGCGATAGCATCGGCGCGACGAGCAAGGAGGGCCAGGGGCCGCGTCAGCCGGGATGCCAGGACGGCGCCCAGGATAAGGGCGAGGGCCAGGACCAGGAAGGTGATGATGCTGGTGTCCCAGACCGCCCGCCTGGCAAGCGCGAAGGCGTCCTCTTCCGGTTGCTCGAGAATCAACGCCCATGGCACCGCGCGCCGATCTTGAAAGGCGATGAGGTTGCGATAGATCGAAAGCTTGCCATCTCGCAGGAGCTCGCCTTCCTGGCTGCGCCCAAGTGCGGCGGTGATGACTTCGTCGACCAGCAAGGTTTCGCGCAGTGGCTTGCCATCGCTGCGAGCGATGGGCTGTCCATGGCCGTCGACGACGATGATGCGCGCATTGCGACCGAGGGCGGCGCCCTCGATGGACTCGGCGATGAAGCCGAGGTCCAGGTGCGCCACCAAGACGCCAATGCGCTCTCCGGTGCGACTGCGGGCTTGCGTTACCACCGGCACATAGGCCTTGCCATCATCGAAGATGACATCACCAATCAATCCGCCAAAACTATGGGCACCGAGCGCGGCGTCGACCTCAAGCTCTTTGCCAAAGAGCGTGCGTCCTTCGACATCGAGAATGCTGAGGCCACTGAAGATGGCCACCTCGCGGTGCAAGCGTCGCCACAGGCGATCCATCACGCGCCGCGAGTCGGGACTGCGAGTCTCGTGCACGCTGCGCTCGTCAGCCCACCATGCGGCCGCGAGCTCGAGCGAGCGACGAGCCCCTTGCAGCGTTTGATCGAGAGACGAGGCCAGGGCTCGCACCTGGGCGAGACGACCGCGAATGACCTCCGACTCCACTTCGGTGCGCGCTCGATAGATGGCTAGGGAGCCGACTGCCAGCGAGGGCACGATCGCGGCGATGGCCAAGATGATGCGCACGCGCGCGCGCAGGCTAAGGCTCATCGGCGACTCCCTGGCCCGTGCTATCCGTGGGCGCGCCTGCGTCCATGGGCAGGCCTGCGCCGGCGGGCTCGTCGGCGGGCTCGTCGGCGGGCTCGTTGGCGGGAAGTTTGGTTCGTCCATAGAGACGAGACCAGGCGCGCTCGACGCCGGCGAGTGCTTCGGCCGGAGTGGCATCACCGCCAACAGCAGCTTCCACGGCCGGCGTCAGATCGTCGAAGAACTCGGGGGTGCGCGTGTGACGTGGCAGCGGGCGAGCATGCTGCAGGGCCGCGTAGAAGGCGGCGGCCAGCGCTCCGGAATCCGCCATGCCCTCGGAGCTAACCGGAATGGTTCCTAGCTCTCTGGCCCAGCTGGCTTGCAGTGCCGGTGCGGTCAGCTCGCTTGCCAGTTGCCACGCGTGTGCGGCCTGCGTTGAACAGCTCGGCACCACCAGCACCTGGCCCCCGCGTGGACCTGCGTCGCCTGGGAAGGCCGCCACATCCAGCGTGTCGAGCGCGCCATCGCTGAGCGCCTGCAAATCCCAGGGACCCGTGAAGACCACCCGCAGCTGGCCCTCGCGAAAGGCTTTGACCATCGCTCGTCCCGGCGAGCGCTCCTGCAGCAAATCCATCGCGATGCCCTTTTGAAAGAGCGAGGCAAAATACTCCAGCGCCGCGACCGCTTGTGGGCTGTCGGCTCTGGGCGCGCCCTCGTGATCGGGAAGGCTGCTGCCGAAGCTGCGCAGAAAGGCCACAAACCAGTAGCCATCGATGAGCATCCCCAAGCCTGGCCCGTCTTGCGGCGCGCGCTGATCCATGGCGAATGCGCTCAGCTCCGCCAAGCTCGCTGGCGGCCATGGGCCTTCGCTCGAGCGCTTGCGAATGAGTGCCAGACCGTCGAGGGTTTGTGGCAGGCCGTAGTGCTGATCGCCGACCTGCACCAGCTCCTCCGCTTCCGGAAGCCAGGAATGAAGCTGCCAAATCGCCGGGGGCACCGCTTCGATGGCCCGCGCGAGGGCCAGCTCCGTGACCCGCGTCGAGTCCAGTCGCAGAAGGTCTGGGCAGCGACTGTGTTGCTGTCCCGTGCGAAAGCGCAGGGCAGCCTGCGCGAAAGGCAGGATGGTGGTTTCGACGGCGGGCGCTGAGCCACTGTCGAGAAAGCGCTGCAGCGCTGCACTCTCCTCGTGATTGAATGTGTGCCAGAACTGCAAGGGCCTGTCGCTGGGGGCGTTGCCGCTCTCGCAGGCCAGGCACAGCACAATGGGCCACAGCAGCAGCCACCAAACGCCGACGGCGACTTCCTTGCGCTTGCTCAATGCCACCGGACCATACCCCCGGCCGCAGGCGCGAGCCAGAGATCCCGCGGACTGCGAAAACGCGGCGTCGCTTCGGGCCACCCAGGTGGCCTGCATGGTACAAGCGCTGCGTGCGCAGTATGACTGGATACGGCCGCGGGCAGAGCGACGCGAAGGGCTGTCGCGTAACGGTCGAAGTGCGCTCGGTCAATCACCGCTTCCTCGACTTGAAATTGCGTGGGGCCAGTCTCGAGGCCAGCACCGAGGAGAAGCTCCGCCAGCTGATCGCAAAGTCAGTCGAGCGCGGCGCCTTGAGCGTGTCGGTGCGGGTCGAGCGAGCGCAAGCACAGGGCGAGCTTCGTATCGATGAGCCCGCCGCACGTCGCGCCCACGCACGTCTCAGTGAGCTGGCCGACATGCTTGGCCTGGCCAAGGACATACCTCTTGCGCTGCTCTGCACGCAGCCGGGGGTGATGGTCAGCGCACAGATCGAGGAGGAGGCACCAGAGCTCATGAGTGCCCCGATTCTCGAAGCTGTTACGCAAGCCCTCGACGAGTTGGCGGTGATGCGCGGCAACGAGGGCGAGCTACTCAAGCGCGATGTCTTGCAGCGCATGGAGACCCTGGCCAGCCTGGCAGGCACCTTGGCCGACTTCGCCAAGAGTTCGCCCGCCGAGGTGCAGCGCCGTCTCGAGGAGCGCATAGAACGTCTCATGCACACCTCCAAGATTCAGGTCGACGAGAGTCGCCTTGCTCAGGAAATTGCCATCGCGGCCGACAAGCTCGACGTGACCGAAGAGCTGGTGCGCGTCGCGGCCCATCTCTCGCAACTCGCCGACCTGGTCGAGGAACCCAAGCCCGTTGGCCGCCGTCTCGATTTCCTGGTGCAGGAGCTAGGGCGCGAGTTCAATACAGTGACCTCCAAGTCGCAATCCGCCGAGGTGGCTCGAACCGTGGTCGAGGCCAAAGCCGAGTTGGAAAAAATCCGCGAACAAGTTCAGAATATCGAGTAGTGATGTCAGGAGAGCGCGGCAGTCTAGTCATCATTTCGTCGCCCTCGGGGGCCGGCAAGACCACGCTCGCTCGGCGCTTGATCAACGAGTTCGACAAGGTCAAGTTCTCGGTCTCGTTCACCACTCGCAAGCCGCGCGGCGGTGAACGCGATGGCCTCGACTACAGCTTCGTCGACGACGCGACCTTCGAGCGCATGGTGGCAGCCGGCGACTTTGCCGAATGGGCCATGGTGCATGGCAATCGCTACGGCACCAGTCGCGCCGTCGTCGAGAGTGCACTCACCGAGGGCAAGGACGTCGTCTTCGATGTCGACTGGCAAGGTGGCAAAGAGCTGAGCAAGCAGTGGCCTGACGATGCACTGATGATCTTCATCCTGCCACCGAACCTCGTCATCCTCGAGGAGCGCCTACGCAAGCGCGCCACCGACGCGGAAGACGTCATTCGCCGCCGTTTGAAGACAGCGATCGAGGAGATTGGTCACCACGATCTCTACCCGCACAAGATTATAAACGACTCGCTCGAAGACTCCTACGCGCTTTTGCGAGCCATCTACCTGTGCCGAAAAGAGGTTGGACGCCGATATTGGCAAGCACGCCAATGCCCTCGTACGGGCTGGTCAGCAGCCCTAGGGGCGCTTTCGCTGTCGGCGCAAGCAGGGGCTGTGGCTACATGCCGATTGACAGTCCACCATAAAAAGCTCAGGCTGATAATGGGGACGATCAACCGGGGGACCAGCGATGCGGGATATCAAACACGCGACGTATGGCAAGCTTGCACTGGCGGTGAGTGCTGCAACCTTCTTGTGCATCGGGGCCTGCCACCGGACCTTCAGCGCTAGCACGCACCAGCCCAACCCGCTGGCGGCGCCCCTCGAGTCCTTGCGAGAGACGGAGGTGCTCACCATCGTCACCGGCGATATGGAGTTGTCGAGGCCACGGCCGGCCCGCGTCGAGGGGCAGGACTCGCTGATGAGTAGCGAGCGCTATCCCTTGCACAACAAGGCCAGCTTCACGGTGGTGTCTCGCGACCGCTTGCGC
>JAHEAK010000353.1 GCA_024642805.1 Kofleriaceae bacterium
GCCAGCTTTCGCAAGGCCAGCAAGCACTACGCGCGAGTTCGAGTCGAGTCCTTCGTGGAGTCGGGCAATGGCGAGGTGATAGCCCTCGAAGACGATCTGCCGCCCAGTCCAGGGCTGAGCGCTACGAGCCTCCGAGATGGAGCGCTCGCTGGTGGTCGCTACCTGGTCAAGCACATGGGCCCAACGGGGCGCTACATCTACTTGGCCAATCTGAGCACGGGTCGGCAAAGCAGTCTCGAGTCTGGCAACTACAGCCTGACCAGGCATGCGGGGACCACATACTTTCTGGCCGAGCTCTATCGCGCGACCCATGAGGACTTTTTGCTCGAGCCCATCGAGCGCGCCATTGGCCACCTGGTCGACCTCGTCGAGGAGGCTGGCTGCACCGGCGTCTCGGGGGAGTCGCTGCCCTTTGCATGCGTATCGGAGCGCGGCAGTAGCACCAGCGACTTGGGATCGACGGCCCTGGCCGTGGTCGCGCTAGCGGAATACCAACGCGCTACCGGTCGCACGCAGTTTGCGCCCCTGATGATGCAAATGGCCGAGTTCCTCCTTTTCATGCAGCGAGCCGACGGCAGCTTTAACCACCGCTACGACTGGAAAGAGCACAAGGTCGACGATGTCCTGGAGGTCTTCTACTACTCCGGCGAAGCCACCTTGGCGCTGGCGCGAGTCCACAAGCTCACGGGCGAGGCGCGCTACCTCGAGGCCACCAGGCGCTCCTTGGACTCACTCATTGGCTGGTACGATTTCTTCCTGGGCGGCTTCTTCTTCGGAGAGGAGCACTGGACCTGTATCGCCGCCGAGGCTGCCTATCCCGATCTCGACGATCCTCGCTACCTGGACTTCTGCGAGGACTACGGGCGCTTCCTGCGCCGCAATCAGCCCGAGCCCGGCACATTTGCCGACCAGGGAGCGTGGGCAGGGGCCTACTACTTCACACCCTTTCTGGCGCCTCAGAACACGCCGGCTGGCTCCAAGACCGAGGCGATGATCTCCACCTACCTCCTCGGGCGCCATCATGGCATCGACTCGCAGCCCATCAAGCGGCAGATCTTGTTGGCGATGCGTTACGCCCTGGCCCAGCAAGTTCGCGCAGACGGACTTTTTCGGGTGCCACCCAGCGTCTCGGGCCTGGGAGCGATTCCCGGTGGACCGATTGATCGCGAGGTGCGTATCGATTATGTGCAGCACGTCTGCTCCGCGATGCTTCGAACGGCGGAGCTACTCGATGAGAACGCTATGGGAACCGACCAATCCAAAATGCTAGGATCGCCCCCGTGACGGCGGGAAATCAAGACAGCGCACATGCCCCCTTGCTGGGCCAGGTGGTGGCAGAGCGCTACTTCGTTGAGAAGCACTTGGGCGAAGGCGGCATGGGCACGGTCTACCGTGCACGTCACATCACCCTCGACAAGCAAGTGGCGCTCAAGGTCTTGCACGGCGAGTTCTCCCGCAAGCAAGAGCTTGTCGACCGTTTCCTGCAAGAGGCCAAGGCTGCCTCGAAGATTCGCAACGCCCACGTCATCGACATCACCGACTTCGGTATGACGGCAGAGGGCTATGTCTTCTTCGCCATGGAGTATCTCGAGGGCATGGACCTGCATGGTCTCCTCAAGGAAGCGACTGACCATGGCAGCCTCGTGCCCTGGGTGCGATCCCGCGACATCTTCTTGCAGGTGTGCGAGGCGCTTGGCGCTGCGCATGCCGAGGGCATCATCCACCGCGATCTCAAACCGGAAAATGTCTTTCTCATCGGCGGCGCCGAGCGCGCCGACTATGTGAAGCTGCTCGACTTCGGCATCGCCAAGGTGGAGAGCAGCGAAGAAGGCGGCGAGGGCGAGCGCAAGCTCACCAAGACCGGCATGCTCTTCGGCACGCCTGAGTACATGGCCCCCGAGCAAGCGCGCGGCGAAAAGCCCGATCAGCGCGTGGATGTCTACGCTATGGGCTGCATGCTCTTTCAGTTCTTGACTGGCACGGTGCCCTTCAAGGCCGATAGCTTCATGGCCATCCTCACCCAGCACATGGTGGAGCCAGTCCCTGAAATCAGCCGCGAGCTCTTGGCCAAGAGTGGCGCGCCGCCCGAGATACTGACCGTCGTCTACAAAGCTCTCGAAAAGGACCGCGATCGGCGCTACCCAGACATGGCCTCGTTGGCGGCGGCAGTACGCGAAGCGAGCGTTGGACTCTCCGCTATGGGCCTCTTGCCAGCCGAAGAGCGCAGCTCGCAGCGGCGCAATCGGCCGACCTTCGCTGGCGGGGATTGGAAGGGCGCGGTTCGCGAGATCGACGAATTGGTCCAGCAAGAAGAAGAGCTTGCGGTCGCAGAGCAGGGGCAAAGCGGCAGCAAGGCGTGGATCTTCGCGGCTGGCGCCGCGGCTCTCGCTGGCGCCGGCGCTCTCGCTTTCGTTCTGCTTTCGGGGGAGCCCGCCAAGGCGAAGACAGCGCCCGCTAAAGCCTCGCCCGTGATGGGCACGGCGACCAGCGATGCGGGAGTCACACACGATGAGCCTGGGGCTGGCGCAGGAGCTGGCGCGGAACCTGGCGCGGAACCTGGCGCGGAACCTGGCGCAGCGACGACGGGGACGGACCTGAGCAAAGGCGCGGGCGCGACTACCAGCACACCCCCTGGTGCCACGCCGACTGGCGCGCCCGGCACCACGGGCGAGGGCAAGGCCGCAGGCCAGGGCAATCCTGGTGGCGCCAGCAAGCTTCCTGCCGAGGGCGAACCCGCTATCAAGAAGGGCGGCGAAAGCGGCGGCAAGGCCGAGCAAACGCCGACAGGCACTGGCGAGCAGCAAGCTACTCCCAAAGAGAAGCAGCCCGGCGATGAAACTCCTGGCGAGCCGTCTCTAATGCGGCCACCAGAGTTCGGCGGCTAGCGGGCCTACGGGCTCGCGATTTGGACGATGCTTACCACGCGCCCAGCGTGGCTAGCGCGCCCAGCGTGGCTAGCGCGCCCGCCGGATCGAGGCTCGTAGCCCGACCAGAAGCTAGAGAGCTCATGCGCAGACCCGGCGACTAGCGCCGGGCCCTGCGGGTGAAGCCCAGGTGAAGCCCTGGGGCTAGCGCTTGGCGCGCTCGACGACCATCTCCCGCTCTTTGAAGAGCAGGCCGGTACAGGCCTCGATGACCTCATCGGCGATGTCGTTGCGCACGCGCACGTAGCAGTGGGTATTTCGCAAGGTGATACGACCCAAGCCCTCTGCCTTGTCGCCGAGCGCCTCACGGAGGAAGGCGTGGATTTCTTCGGCGTCGGCGTCTTCGCGCTTGCCGACATTCACGAAGAGACGAACGCTATCGCCCGCGGGCAAATCACCCTCGAGCTCTTGTTCCTCGTCGCCAACGGAAGCCGCGCGCTTGGCTCTGGGAGCACGCTTTGGCGTCTCGGCATCATCCGAGGCCGGCCGCGCGGGCGAAGCCTCAACAGGACTTTCATCGCCTGGGGATTCATCGCCTAGGCTTTCATCGGAGCCCTCGCCCGAGCTCTCATCGTCCGAGTCGCGAGCTTCGCCTCGAGTGGACTTGCCTCGTCGACGTCGCCGACGCTTCTTGCCGCCCTCGCTATCTTCCTCGGCTCCTCTGGCAACCTGTAGCGATGGTCCGCCTTTGCCTGTGTCCTCGGCCTCGTCGTCATCGTCCGTGTCGAGCGAGTCAACGCTCGACTTGGTCTCGGCCCAGGCCTCCCAGAACTCCACGTGGGCTCCTGGGTCGATGGGCTGTTTGCGAGGTCGTCGCTTGGCAGCCTTGCCAGCAGGCGTCTTGGCTGCGGGGCTCGACACTTTGGCGGTCGTGCTCTCTGCCTTTGCTGGCGTCGCTTGCGACTTGCTCGGAGCCGCGGGCTCCGCCTTGGCGCTGAGGGTCGGCGCTGGCCTGGCGTCACGCCTTGCTGGCGGCAAAGCGTCGGCGGAATCCTCGTCGGAACCTGCCTCCGTGGCACCACCGCGACGACGCCTGCGCTTGCGGCGTGGGCGCTCCTCGTCGCTGGCTGGCATGGCATCGCGCTCGACAGCCTCGGAGCTCTCATCGCTCTCGCTCTCGGAGCTCTCGGAGCTCTCGGAGCTCTCGGAGCTCTCGGCAGCGAGGGCCGCTGAGGCGTCGCTATCGGCGTCGCTAGCTTCCCTTGTTAGCTCTTCTTGGCGCCCGAGGCCGACATCGGCCTGCGCCTCGTCGATAGAGTCTTGCTCGGCGAGCTCGACGTCGCCGGCAAGGGAATCGCCAGCTGCGCTCAGCGAGACATCCGCGTCTTCCGACGTACCGCGACGACGTCTTCGTTTGCGACGCGGGCGATCGCCGTCCATCTGAGGCGCGGTTGCATCAGAGAATTCTTCGCGATCCGCTCGGGGCTCGCGCTCGGCTTGGGGCTCGCGATCACTTCTCGCTTCGCGATCCGCTCGGGGCTCGCGCTCCGCTCGGGGCTCACGATCACTTCTCGCTTCGCGATCCGCTCGGGGCTCGCGATCACTTCTCCCACGTCGTGGTCGGTCCTCGCTCGTGCTCGTGGAGGGACGCGCATCGACAACTCGGTCGGTGCCGGCAGCTGGCGCCGGGCTGGCCGTGGCAGCGAGAGCAGGGCTGTCCTTCTTCTCGGTGAGCAAGTCTTGCAGCAGTAGGGCTACGACTCGTTCGCCTTCCGTGCTCTGCCACAGTCGGCGAGCCAGGCCCAGGTACTCGCTGCGCGGCTTGGCGGGCAGCATCTGCACGACTTTCTCGTACTGCTCGCCTTCCTCGATGGTGGCCATCTCGTCAGCAGTCGGTAGCTCGCGCTCGGTCGGAATGATCTTGTAGATGAGCTTGAGGTAGTAGAAGGCACCAATCTCGCGTGGTCCCACTAGGCTGAGGGCCGTGCCCATCTTGCCAGCGCGACCGGTTCGTCCCGAGCGGTGCACGTAGACCTCGGGTGAAGCAGGGAAGGTGTAGTTGATGACGTGGCTCAGCTCGCTGATGTCGATGCCGCGCGCGGCGATATCGGTTGCTACCAGGAAGTTGAGATTTTTTGCGCGCATGCGAGCCATGACACGCTCGCGATCGCTCTGTGAAAGATCTGACGACAAGGGTTCGGCGTCATAGCCGTGGCGCTGCAGGTAACGGGCTACCGAGTTGGTCTCCTCGCGCGTGTTGCAGAAGATGATGGCCGAGTCAGGACGCTCGGCCTTCATGAGCTTGAGCAAGTCGCGGGTTCGAGCCATGCCGCTGACCACGTAGTAGTAGTGATCGATGAGATCGACGCCGACGCTGTCAGTCGAAAGCGAAAGCATCTCCGGATCGTTCATGTGGCGCCGGCCAATGCGCTCGATCTCCTTGGGGATGGTCGCGGAGAAGAGCAGGGTCTGGCGGTCTTCTTTGGCAGGCAGATACGAGATGATGTTCTCGATTTCCTCCTGGAAGCCCATCGAGAGCATCTCGTCGCACTCATCGAGCACGAGCATGCGAATGCCCGAGGTATCGAGGGTCTTGCGGCGAATGTGATCGAGCACGCGCCCTGGGGTGCCAGCAACAATCTGCGCGCCGGCCTTGAGCTTGTTGATCTGTGGAGTGATGGGTGCGCCGCCGTAGACCGGCACCACGCTCACGTCCATGTGCTGGGTAAGGAGCTCGACCTCTTTTGCCACTTGCATGGCCAGCTCGCGAGTGGGCGCAAGGATGAGCGACTGCACACCTTTCTTGCCGCTAGCCAAAAGCTGAGCGATAGGGATGCCAAAAGCTGAGGTCTTGCCCGAGCCGGTCTTGCTTTGGACCATGAGGTCCTTGCCGGCGGTCAAGATGTTGAAGACCGCAATCTGCACGGGCATGGGTCGCTCGTAGCCCATGTCGCTGAGCGCTTTGCGCAGGTTTTCGTCGAGATTCCAGTCGTCGAAGTCGGCGGTCTGGGCGAGAGCCTCGGCGGATGCCTCGCTCTCCAGTGTTTGAATCGTTGAGGGCTCCAGCTCAGGCTGGAGGGTCTCTTGAGTCGTCGT
>JAHEAK010000354.1 GCA_024642805.1 Kofleriaceae bacterium
GCCGATGAAGGCGTACTCGCCGATGGTCGCCCCGCACACGATGGTGGCGTTGGCACCGATGCTGGCCCCGCGCCTCACCAGGGTCGGCAGATACTGATCTTTGCGAGTGACCGCCGAGCGGGGATTGATGACGTTGGTGAACACGCAGCTCGGACCGCAGAAGACATCGTCCTCGAGGGTGACCGAGTCGTAGACGCTGACGTTGTTCTGAATGCGCACGCCATTGCCGATGCGGACATTGGCGATGTAGCAGCCCTGGCCGACCACGCAGTTGTCGCCGAGGACCGCGCCACCGTTGACGTGGGCAAAGTGCCAGATCTTGCTGCCCGCCCCGATGGTGGCGCCCGGATCGACAATCGCAGAAGCGTGCACGTAGTAGCTAGCCGGGCTCATAGTCGGTATCCTGCCCGAGCTCATGCCCAAGCGTCCACCGCGGCTTGCCACCAAGCTCGAGGTCCCTTCGGATCTGGAAGGTGCGCTCTCGCCCAAAACCCTGGCTCTGAAGACCGAGCTTGGTGAGCTGTGGCGCGCCGATGCCCTGGAGCTCTTGCGCGGCCTGGCAGATGAGAGCGTCGACCTGGTGGTCACCGATCCGCCCTATGCCATTGGCAAAGATGAGTGGGATGTCTTTCCGTCGATCGAAGCCTATCTCGATTGGTGCGATAGCTGGCTCACCGAAGTCGAGCGCGTGCTTACGCCATGCGGCAGCGCCTACGTGTGCGGCTTCTCCGAAATCCTTGCCGACCTCAAGGCCCGCTCTGCCAGGCGCTTTGCGGCCTGTCGCTGGCTGGTCTGGTACTACCGCAACAAGGCCAACCTGGGCAGCGATTGGGGCCGCTCCCATGAGAGCATCTTGCACCTGCGCAAGGAGAAGCGCACCAAGCTCAATGTCGACGAGGTGCGCATTCCTTACAACGGTCACACCGAGCGCTATCCCGAGCGCGTGCAGGCGGTGACTTCGCAGTATGGCGGCAAGGGCAAGCGACGCGACAGCTGGCAGCCGCATCCCCTGGGTGCCAAGCCGCGCGACGTCTTCGAGATCCCCGTCTTGTGCAACGGCACCGAGGAGCGCACCGACCACCCCACGCAAAAGCCGGAGGAGCTGGTGCGGCGCATGATTGCCGCCAGCAGTGATCCGGGCGCGCTGGTGGTGGATCCCTTTTCAGGCTCGGGCACCACCGCCGTCGTCGCCGAGAGATTGCAACGACGCTGGCTGGTAGGCGAAGCCGACGCCCGCTATGTCGGCCTGGCCCGTGAGCGCGTCTTGCGTGCCTAAGGTCGCTGGCTCTCGAGCGCTTGGCGTGCGGGCAGAGTGGGCAGCGCCGTGTCCTTGCTTTGCGCGCGCCACGTTTGAAACCAGTTGGTGATGGGCTCGGCCGAGCCTGCTAGCCACTCGTGCCCGGCATCGGCATCTTCGATGAACTGGTTGGCGACAGCATTTCGCTCCAGGCTCTCGGCGTACTCGCGGGCCGTGGAGATGGGCACGACATTGTCGGCATCGCCGTGCAAGAAGAGCGTGGGCGGATGCGCGGCAAAGGACTCGGGAACCGAGCACACCGGACCGCTACAGGTGGCGTAGCTGCCGCTGTGAATGGCGATGGCCGTGAAGCGACCAGGATAGGCAAGCGCCACGCGGCTGCTCATGTAGCCGCCGCTGGAGATGCCCATGGCAAAGAGCGATGTCGAATCGATCGCGCCGTACTCACCCTCGTCGATGGCGGCGAAGAGCTCGAGCATGAGCTCGTGGTCATCAGACAATTCCCAATCCCAGCGATAGGGCAGGATGTTGCTATCCCAGTAGCTGTGGCCATCGAGACGGGTCTCCGGACTGATGATGGCGTAGCCCGCGCGCAGCAAGGCGTCGTAGCTTTCGGTCAGGTGATAGGCGCCAAAGGCGTCGTCCACGCGCGTGTCCCAGGTGCTGCCTGCGCTGACGAAGGAGCCCTGAAAGAAGAACACCACGGGCCAACCCTCGCGAGGCGCCTCACCTGCGGGGACTTGAAAGTGAACCTCGCGCTCTGACCAATCAGCTACACCAACTCGATGGGTGCGCGTGGCGTGCGGGCATTGCAGCCTGTCGGCCTCGCTCTGCTGGCAGCTCTTGCCGAGAAAACGCTCGCCCTCAACGCCCGTGTCACAGGCGAGTGCGAGCAGGCACAAGGGAAGCAGCCAACGCATCGGTGCAACCACAGCAAGACACGTACCAGTAGGCATGGCCTGCAGCGCGCTACCTAGGGCCATCTAGCGCGCCAGATAGCCGCAGGTGTGAAGAGCGCTTCACGAAGCTGTCGTCGCTGAGAGCAGCTCGGGGGCAGCTCGCGCTGCGCCCCAACGCTAAGCTCGACTAGTTCGAGAGTCCGCCAGCAGCCGCTTCTTTGACGAACTCGGTTGGCAGCACCATGCGCGCCTGGACGGCGTTGCCAGAGAAGCCGATACCGAGAAGAATCGGATCGACATCTTTGGGAGGGCGCTGTCCCTGCAGGCTGAGGACGTCGACGGCAAAGAGCAAGCTCTCTCCGGCGGCCTTGGCCTGGGCGACGGCAGCGGCAAGCTTAGTGCCTTTGCCTGGAATCTTGGCGTTGGCGGTGACCAGGACGTTGGCGTACTTCTTGGCGTTGACGCCGAAGGTAGCCAGGAGGTTGTTGCCGGCGACCCCAAAGAAGGCACTCACGCCCTTCTTGCCGTAGAGCTCTTTTTGAAAGTCATTGGCGGGATTGAGCTTCAGCTCGTGCAGGCTGCCACCGCGGGTCTTGAGAGACAGAGGCTTGAGCGTGGCCGGCATGCCACCCATGTCGAGGTTGGGCTGACTTGCGGCCAGCGCCACGATGCTGTCGAGGATCTGGGCCAGCGAGGCGGCGTCGATGAGTTCCATGGCCATGACCAGCTCAGGGGTCTTGGGCATGTTGAGGGCAATGGCCATCTCGCCACCGAGGTTGCCAAGCTGTGCGGCAATCTGGGTGAGCATGGGGTTGTTCTCGGCCTCGACCATCTTGTTGACCATGGGCGCGATGAGGCTCAGGTCGAAGCGACCAGCGGCCACCATGCCCCAGGGGCCGGTACCGATGCGATCGAGAACAGAGAAGTCGGCTGGCTTTTGCTTGCCGATGAAATCCTTGAGCGCTCCGTCTTTGACAATGGCCTGCATGGCGATGACGGCAGCGGCCGGATCCGCATCCAGGCTGGTGTGAAGCACCTCGACACTGTTGATGGTCTCGATCAAGACAGCGGCGACAGCGCGGCTGGCATCGTCACTGCCGATGTTGTTCATCAAGTCGCTCCGCAACTCATCGCCATGGCTGCCGGCCAAGATCTTGGACAGGTAGAGCGAGAGAGTGGGCTTGTCGGGAACCGGGCGCTTTACCAGCGTCGAGAGCGCGTAGGGGGCAACCTCCATGAGCGCTTCGGAGCTGCCGATGGCTGCGAAACCTTCGTGGGTGATGACTTGCGTGCTGCCCGAGGACAGCGAGTCCATCAGATCGGCTTCGCTGGCGACGGTGCCGACGATGACGAAGCGATTGCCATCGGTAATGGTCACGTAGGTGGGAGCGTTGAGATCGAGACCGGCAATGCCGACCGCGCCGACCATGCCCTCGAGCATCTGCATCAGGCTCGCTGGCGTGACGAAGGCGCCCATGCCTGGCTGCACGGCGTCGGCGAAGGTGGCGATCTGTGTGATCTGGTGATTGGGATTGCTGAGCAGCACCTCGGCCATGAGGGTCGCGGGCGCAGCCACCGGCGCGCTCGGAATAACCAGCTTCGAGACATCGCTCGAGCCGCCACTGGCCTGGTCGACGAGAACCGCCTCGGCGGGTGGCTCCTTCTGATCGGCTGGGGTCGCGGTCTTGGCAGGGCCACCACAAGCGGCTGACAGGCCGACGATGAGGGCGAGAAGGGAGGTTTTCGTAGATCTGATCATGTCGCTATCTCCATGGTGCATAGCGGCCTGTGCCACCAGCGGCTTTCCGGGTGAGTGTCGGCTGACATGCCGACGTGGCGCTACTCTCTGCTTCCAAATTCGCTGGCGAAGTTGGAAAAGAAGGCCGATAGCTCGCCCGACTCAACGGGAGCCTCGAGCTCTTCCGCGATATCGCGCTCCTCGACCAGCTCTGCGGGAATTTCCTGCAAGAAGCGCGAGAGGGTGCGCGGCACCGGTTTGCCTCGCAGCACCCGAAAGGAGCTGCGTGAGATGTACAGCACTTCCTGGGCGCGCGTGATGCCTACATAGGCCAGGCGCCGCTCTTCATCGACATCGGTCACATGATCTGGATCCGAGATATCTGCGGCCGTCGGCATCAGGGTGCGTGCATGCGGAAGAAGCTCTTCTTCCCAGCCGATGAGAAAGACCACCGGAAACTCGAGGCCTTTGGAGCCGTGCAAGGTGGTCATGGTCACGCTGTTGCCAGGATCTCGCGATTCTTCTTCGGCCGTGTCCAGGCTCAGCTTGCGCAGGTATTCGATGAGAGCCTGACGGCCGGGCTCGCGCTCTTCGTGACGACCCAGGTTGGCAAGCAAGCGCTCGAGATTGTCGATGCGTTTTTGTGCGGCCTTGATGTTGGGCGAGGCCGAGCGGATGTCGCCGATGAGATCGATCTTCTCGATGAGTGCACGCGCCTGTGGCACCACCGCAGAGCCGCGCTCGAGCTCGATGCCCAGGCGATTGATCATCTCGGTGAAATCGGAGATGGCGCGCTTGGTATTTGGTCGCACGCCTTCCAGCTCTTGTATGCGCACAAGGCCGTTCCACAGCGGCATGCGCTTGGCCGCGCAAAAACGCGTAAGCGACTCGACGGTGCTCGCGCCGATACCTCGCGAGGGATAGTTGATGATTCGCCGCAGGGCGATTTCGTCACGAGGATTGAGCGAGACACGCAGGTAGGCGATCATGTCTTTGACCTCCTTGCGCTCGAAGAACTGCTGGCCACCAAACATCGAGTAGGGAATCTGTCGTTCGCGCAGCTCGGCTTCGATGATCTCCGCCTGCTTGTTGGAGCGGTAGAGCACGGCAAAGTGCTTCCACGGCCGCTGCGCTTCGCTCTGCAGCCTGGCGATCTCTTGCACCACGAAGCGAGCTTCGGCGCCCTGCTCGGGAGCCACGGCATGAGTGATGCGCGGCCCCTCGGCCTTCTGGCTCCACAGGGTCTTGCCGTAGCGATCCTTGTTGTTCTCGATGACCGCGTTGGCAGCGCCCAGAATGGTGGGCGTCGAGCGGTAGTTCTGCTCGAGCTTGACCACCTTGGCGCCCGGGAACATCTCTTCGAAGCCGAGGATGTTGCCCGGTTCGGCGCCGCGCCAGCCATAGATCGACTGATCGTCATCGCCGACCACGCACAAGTTGTTGTGCTTCTCGATGAGCGCTCGGATCATCATCAGCTGCGCGCGATTGGTGTCCTGGTACTCATCGACGAGCAGGTAGCGGAACTTCTGTGACCAGCGATCGCGCACCTCCTGATCGCGGTGGAAGAGATTGACCACCTCGGTGATCAGATCGTCGAAGTCGACAGCGGCGAAGTTGCGCAGCGCCTCCTGGTACTTGCCGTAGACCTCGCCGGTGATGAGATCGTAGTCATCGGTGTCGCCGACCTGATACTGCTCAGGCGAAACGAAGGCGTTCTTGGCCAGCGAGATGCGCGAGAGGATGGCCTTGACGTCGTAGCGACGATCGCCGTCGCGCACGCGGCGTAAAATCTCGCGAATTACGCCGAGCTGATCGGATGTGTCGTAGATGACGAAGCCACGGGGAAATCCCAAGGCCTTGCGCTCGGCCTTGAGCACCTGCAGGCCCAGGGAGTGGAAGGTACCCATGGTGAGCTTGCTGGCCTTCTTGTTGTCGCCAAGCATCTCGGCGACGCGCTCGCGCATCTCGGCGGCCGCCTTGTTGGTGAAGGTGAGCGCCGCGATGTGACGCGGGTCGACGCCTTGCTCGATCAGCCTCACGATGCGAAAGGTGATGACCCGG
>JAHEAK010000355.1:0-527 GCA_024642805.1 Kofleriaceae bacterium
GCGAATACGAGCCGCTTGGCACCCTGGCTCCCGACCGCTACGACCTGCAGTTCGATGCGGTCAACAGTCGTTTCAATCTGCAGGTCACCGGAAGCGACATCGTTGGTCTGCACAGCTACACCCTTGGCGGCACCACAGACCTCATTACCGGTCGTGTCGATGTCGGCGGCTCGTATAGCTACGATCGCAATTGGGCCGGTTTACGGATGGCAGCGACTCGCACGCTCTCTCAGCGCGGTGGCTACGTCATTGACGACACCAACACCGCCTACCTCGAGGAGCAGCTTGGCGCGACCGTCGGCATCAGCCTGCCCGTGTTGCGCAAGCCAGAAGGCTCGGGAAGCATCTCCCTCGATTACGACTTTGACTATCTGAGTCTCTTGCGCGATCAGTTCGACGGCCCCGATCCCAATGCACCGCTGCCAAGGCCACCCGAGAGCGATGTGGCCATCGCCGGCCTGGCGCTGCGCTTCTCCTACTCCGACACCCAGGGCTACGTGTTTGGCCTTGGCCCGCAGCTCGGTAAG
>JAHEAK010000355.1:572-5470 GCA_024642805.1 Kofleriaceae bacterium
CAACGATCCGGCCTTCGGCTCGGATTTTCGATCTTTGAATCTCGACTATCGCTTCGAGACCTATCAGCGGCTGCCCATCGGGGAGACCCCGGTGCTCTCGCTGCGCCTGAGCGGGGGAATTCGCGTGTCGGATCGCTCGCGCAACTCGCGCTTCAGCCTTGGCGGCGTGCCTGAGCAAGATCTGGTCGCGTCGATACTCCAGAGTCTTCGGGCTGGCAACACCGGTTTTCTGCGTGGCTACGAACCCGGCTCCATCGTCGGTACTCAGATGCACCTTCTGAACCTCGAGTACCGGCAGGAGCTATGGGACATCGAGACCGGTCTACAAACCTTGCCCTTCTACCTCAAGAAGCTGCACATGGCCGGCCTCTTCGATCTCGGCAATGCCTTCGATGACAACATCGACCTGCGAGAATTCAAGCCCTCCCTAGGAGTCTCCCTGAGGCTCAACATGTTGATCGGATACTTCGTTCCCGGTGCGCTCGACATCGGCTACGCTCGGGGACTTGCCAATGGTGGAATCAGTGAGTACTGGACTCTCATTACCGGAACCTTTTGATGCGGGCGCGCGAAGGCCTGCGCGAAGGGCAGGGCTAGGTGTCTGAGAGCATCGACGCGCGCATGCTCGCCTTGGCGGCGGCTGGCTCGCTAGCGGGGGGCGTGTCCTCGGAGCTGCGCGTGCCTCTGCGCGAGATGCGCGAGAGTCTGGCTGTCATCGTCGAAATTCTCGATCACCATCTCAACACCAACGAGGGGCCTGCTCCCTACCCATGGAGTGAGACCAAGGCCCTGCGCGAGCGAGTGGCGCAGGCCTATCTCACCGATCGCAAGGTCGCTCGGCTCAACAGCGAGCTTGGCGACGCCATCAATAGCTATGGCCAGGACGTAGAGCTCATCGAAGTCAACGACCTGGTCGAGGTGGCAAGCAACTTGACCCGTCACCGCATGAGCGCGAGCACCGAGCTCTTCATCGACCTTGGCAAGGTTCCTCCGACGAGACTCGTTCCCGGCGAGGTCGTCCTTTTGCTCACTCGCCTTCTAACCATCGCCGCTGACTCTGCCCACGACATGCAGGGCGCGGCCATCTCGGTGAAGACTCGCTGTGAAGCAGTGGGCGAGGGCCAGGAGATAGCTATCTATGTGGCCGACAGCGGTTCGGGTGCACCAGACGAGGTCGAGTTTGCGGCTGCCCTTGGTCGGCACGTGGCGCAGCGCCTGGGCGGTTCCTTCGTGGGCGAGTCACAGCCTGGCGCCGGCTCGGTCTTCGAGCTGCGAATTCCGGTATCGACGTGAGCGAGTCCAAGCTGCCATTTACCGTGCTCACCGGCTTTTTGGGTGCAGGCAAGACGACGGTGCTCAATCGCATTCTGTCAGCGGCCGGCGGTCGTCGCATCGCGGTGCTGGTCAACGAGCTCGGTCGCATCGCCATCGACAGCAAATTGATCTTGTCCCGAGGTGGAGATGTGCTCGAGCTGGCTGGAGGTTGCGTGTGCTGCAAGGTCGACACGAAGAATGATCTTTGGGATGGCATCGCGGATATCGCCGAGCGCTCTCGACCCGATCACATCATTCTCGAGACCACGGGGATTGCCGAGCCCGCCGCCATCTTCGACGGCTTCCGCTACATGCCCGAGGACAAGCGCAATGCCATCGAGCCGGTTGGCATCGTCGCTGTCGTCGACGCCGAGGCCGGTCCGCGCATCCTGGCCGAGCGCGAGGAGGCCCGCGAGCAAGTCTTGTCGGCCGATCGCCTTCTGCTCAGCAAGCTCGATCTCGCCAGTCCTGTCCAAGCACGCGCCGTGCACGAGGCTCTCGATGCCCTCAACCTCGATGCCGAGCGAGCCAGCTTTCCCATGGACGAGGCGGCCAGCCATCAGCTGACCCAGTGGATCACCATGCACAAGCGCCTGCGGGCGGCCCGAGCCCACAATCACAGCCACGCGCAGGGCCAACTGGTGGCCATCAGTTTCGAGGAGCAGGCACCACTGCTCGGTGACCGTCTCGTCCAGTTGGTCGAGAGCCATCGCCAGGTGCTCTACCGGGTCAAGGGCTTCGTCAACCTGGCAGGTGAGGCGCGCAGAGGCTTCTTGGAGCTGGCGGGAGATCGCGTGAGCCTGGTGCTTGGCGAGCCGTGGTCCGAGGGTGAGGCTCGCAGCGATCTGGTGCTGATTGGCGAAGGCCTCGATGAGGCCGCGTTGCGTCGCCAGCTCTGGGCCTGTCGAAGCAAGCCCACAGGCTAGGACTAGTCGGAAATCAGACGCTCGACGTTGTGAATAAGAACTTCTCGTAAGAAGGGTTTGACGACGTATTCGTCGGCGCCACAGTCTTCACCTTCCGAGGCATCCTCGACGCTGGTATAGGCGGCGGTGATGATGACGACGCCAATGTTCCGGGTGGCCGGATCGGCCTTGAGTGTTCGGCACACCTGCAGTCCATCCATGCGGGGCAGGTTGATGTCGAGAACGAGAACATCCGGCATCGCGCTACGGGCAAGCTCCAGACCGGCGACACCATCGCCCGCACTGATCACTTCGTGGTTACGAGCTTCCAAGATTTTGACGACGAACTTCAGGATCGCGGGTTCGTCATCGACTACGAGAATCTTTGCCATGATGCTTATCCGTCGATGAGATCTTGCAGGCAGGTGGCTGCAACATCTCCATCCCAATTTCGCTTATTTATGAAGTAGTGGCGAATTTTGCCATCCCGATCGACCACAAAACTCTCGGGAACGGCGGTGATTCCGTACTGTTTGGCCACGGCGCCCAGGTTGCCACCGTCATTTGGGGGATCGATCAGGACGTCCAGAGGGCTCTTGTCCTGGAGGCGAACCGACTTGACGCTGCCTCCGCGGTCGACCGACAGGTCCAGGGCTCCGCTCAGGTTGGCCCGCAAGAGGTTGTCCAGCTCGTCCATGTTGCTAACCACGGTTCCATTGACGCTGCGAATATGATCGAGGCGGTGCAGACCACTGTTGGAAGCGGCTCGCCCGCGGTCGACCCTCGACACCACGACTTCGGCCCCGGTCGCTGGTAGCGACTTGGGATCGCGCACTCCGTAGATTTCTGGCTTGCGCAGGATTTCATCCGCGCTTGCGACTTCAAAGCCGAGCATGGCCCGACGCACAGGCGCCCAATCCTCATCAGAAGCCACCGCCAGCACAACGACGCCATCGTCGGCGTAATCGTGGTGCAGTTGCTCCAGGCTCGGCTTTTCCGAGCGGCACACCGAACACCAGCTGGCCCAGAAGTTCACGATGACGATCTTGCCTTTGAAGTCACTCAGGGAAACTTGCTGACCGTTGGTGTCCTGCAGCTTGAAGTCCTTGGCGGCAACCAGCGCATCCATGTTGCCAAACTGCGGATTGGTTGGACTTGGTGACAGACCGTTGCACGCCGCGCGAACCGCTCTCGCCTGTGCAGGCTGAAGCAGACGCAGGTACTGCACGATGACGAGCAGGCTGACACTCGCAGCCAGCAGAAGAACAATATGTTTTCGAATTCGACTCACAGAATGTGAACTCCGAACTTGGGGCGATGACCGACGCCAAGTTCGGTAGATTGTAGCGAATTTTCGAGTATCCTCAAGGCTTCCCATGTCCATCCGTGGCTCCCTGCGCACGATGTGCATCGAAGACCTCTTCGATTGGATCGACCGACGCCATCTTGTCGGTCACTTGTCCGTTGAGCGTGGCGATGCGGCCCATTCCTTCTATTTCGACCAGGGAGCGGTCACCGCGGCCTCTTCCAACGTGCCTGGCGAGCACTTGGGACAGCTCTTGATGAGTCGCGGCCTGGTCGACGAAAAGGTGCTTTCCGAGGCCTTTTCAGTGCAGGCCGAAACCGGGGTCTTCCTCGGCAAGGTTTTGCTCATGAGCGAGGCTCTCGACGCCGAATCCCTGCGTGAGGTTCTCGAAATCAAGCTTCGCGAGGCGATTTGGGACGTCCTTTCTTGGCAAGGGGGACATTTTGAGTTCGACGAGGGGCCTCGCGGCGGCTCCGAATTTGAGATTCGGGTGCCCCTGCGCACGACCCTAGATCTCGGCAAGCTGCAGGTGCAGCGCTCGCGGGCGATTCGCAAACTCATTCCCCATGATCACCTGCGCTTCTTCGTCACCGACTTCTTTGCCGTCCAGGATCCAGAAAGCTCGGAACGAAAGCGCAACCAGAGCGCGCGTCTGGTCGACTGTGTGGAGCGCGGCCTCACCCTCAACCAGATCATTCTGGAACACCATGGCCGTCGCTTCCAGGTTACCTCGCAACTGGCGGAGCTCATCGAGAAGGGAGCTCTGTCCCTCGACCGTCGATCGGAGCTGCGCGATTCGGGGCAAGAAGACAGCTCAATGGACATGGAGGCTGCGGCGCGCAGTCGGGCGGCAGGCGGTAACAAGGTCGAGGCTCTCGAGCTGAGCACCCGAGCCTTGCAGCAGGATCCGGAGAACCAGAGCCTGCAGGCACTTCACAAAGAGCTCCAGCGCTCGCTCTTCGCCGAGCTCAGCCGCGAGCTCCTCGGGCGCTTTCGCGTCCCAAAGTTGCTTCTGAAAAGAGAAGAGCTGGCAGATATGGATCTGAGCGACAACGAGCGCTACTTGGTCGGCCGCATTGATGGCCACTGGGACCTCTTGTCCTTGATACGGATCGCTCCGATTCGCGAAGTGGATGCACTCCTCACTTTCAAACGCCTGCACGAACGTGGAATCATCGAGATCTAGGGTATGGCAGGGCACACCGACAGTGGACTCTTGCCACGCAGTGGCATTGGCGTCGACGGGCCTTTCCTTGTTATCGCTCCGCCTGGCAACCCTGCCATCATGCTCGATGCTCGTCTGCTCGATCGCATCGAGCTTATCTCGAGATCACCCAATGGCGCCTATGCGATGGGCTCGTTGGCGGTGGGTG
>JAHEAK010000355.1:5480-5918 GCA_024642805.1 Kofleriaceae bacterium
ATGGCCTACCTCGCTCACGATCGTTTCTCGGAGGGGCGAAGGCGCAGCTCGAGTCGCGACCTCCTGCTCGCGCTCGGCAGTTTGGAAGTCGCCCTGCACGGCGCCGACGATGCCGATGCCGCCAAGCGAATCGCCGACACCCTGGCCCAATACAGCCGCAGCGCGCCCATAAGTCGCCCCGAAGTGTATCAGGACGCGCGCAGGCGACTCAGTGAGCAGGCCAAGGGTGACTTCGTTAACAGCGAGCGCGAATCGGAAGTGGGGCTGAAGGTGGGCGAGGAGAAGGTCGTCGTCTCGGGAGAGTTCTTAAAGGTGGGAAACGTGTCCTTTCGAATCGACGAGGTGCGAGACTACGCCTTGCGAGGCGCCAACTTGCCGCTACCAGGTGGTCGACTGTTGCAGGCGGCCATGGGGCTCTTGGTGGTAGCGGCGGCTGAA
>JAHEAK010000356.1 GCA_024642805.1 Kofleriaceae bacterium
CAAGGCGGAAGAGGCTCGCGAGCTGGCCGCAGCTCTCATGGGTGAGGTGCGCGGCGATCGGCGCCTCGAGGCGCGCCTGTGGTTTGCACAAGGCACCAGTCTGCGGATGCTCGGCAAATACGAAGACTCGGTAGAAGTCTTAGAAAAGGCCTTCTATTCGGCCGTGGCAGGCAAAGACGACGTTCTGGCTGCCAAGGCCAGCGCCGAGGTCTTCGATCTCTTTGCCTCCAACCTCGAGCAGCCCGACTCGGCCGAGCGCTGGCGACAGCTCGCGGAATCGGCCGTCGAGCGCGCGGCCTCGCCACCGGTCGATGGCAAGTGGCTGCGCATACAAGGGGCAGCGGCCCTCAAGCAGGACGCACCCGACAAGGCCGAGCAGCTCTTCAAGTCGTCCATCGAGATACTCGAAGGCGAGTACGGCCCATACCACAACCAGCTGGCAGCCTCCTTGGAAGGACTCGGCAACACTTTCATGCGCCGCAAGCAAGCGGCGCGCGCCGAGGAGCAATACCGCCGCGCACTGGAAATCTGGGTCGCGACGGGCGGTCCCAATCATCCCGACGTGGCCATGTCGCAAACGCGCCTGGCCGCCGCCCTCATGGATCAGCACAAGCTGAGCGAGGCGCAGAGCTTGATGGACAGTGCGCTCGAGACCTTGGTGCATACTTACGGTCAAGATCACCCACGTGTTGGTGATGTTCTCAATTCCATGGCGGAGTACGCGGTTGCGAGCGGGGACTTCGAGCTGGCCAATCGCACCCTCCTGCGCGCGCTCGCCATCAAGCGCTCGGCCTACGGCAGTGAGCACCCGCGCCTGGCCACGACCCTAACCAACCTCATGGATGTGGATCGCAGTCGTGGGCGACCCGGCGATAGCATCGTGCACGGCAGTGAAGCGCTAGCCATCCTGCTCACGCAATCGCAAGGCGAGACCAATCCGCAGATTCAACGGGTGCAGCTCGGTCTTGCCGATGCTCACCTGGCCAACGACCAAGCCGAGCTCGCCCTGGCCGAGTGCACAAACTTGCAGCGCACGCTGGCGCAACGCGAGGATGTGAGTGCGATGAGTCGCGGACGGGTCGCCAGCTGCATCGGTCGCGCTCTAGCCAGGCTCGGAAAATCGAGCAAGGCCAAAGACTGGCTGCATCGTTCGACGGATCTTTTGGGCGATGAGGGGGCGCGCGCGCGTCTGGGCGAGGCCCTCTTTGCACTGGCCAAACTCGGAGGCGGGGACACGCGAGCGCAAGCTGAAAAGGCCGTAGAACTCTTCCATGCCAGCGGTCCTGCCTGGTCGCGCGAGCTCGCTGAGGCGAGGCAATGGCTCGAGCAGGGCAAGGGCGGCCAAGAGGCCACCGAGGACTCCGCCCCGGGCGCCACCGAGGACTCGGCCCAGGGAGCCACTGGGGCGCCCTAAACGTGCTATGCACGGGGCCATGAAGGCTCCTACTCTAGTTTCCCTTGTCGCCCTGGCCGCAAGTCTCGGCTGCGGTTCGCCGTCACAAAGCAACGTCGTCACCACCCCCGACACCACGCCGGAGCTGGTGCCCGAGGATGTCACTCCCAAGACTGACGTCGAGCTCTTTGCCGAGGAGTGCGGGCAAGGCGTGCGCATGGCCCGCGAACAGCTTCCCGGGCTCCTTGCGGTCTCAGGTGTACGCAACGAGGAGAACCTACTCGTTCCTTACAACCAGATGCTCATGTACCTCGAGCGCTCGGTCGCGACCGCCAGCCTGATGGATGCGGTCCATCCCAACGAGCAGATTCGCCACGCTGCCCAGGCCTGTGAGCAAGAGGCCTCGAAGTTCGCCACCGAGCTCAGCCTGCATCGCGGTCTCTACGAGGCCTTCAGTGGCATCGACACCGCCGACTTCGATGCCAACACCAAGCGCCTGGTCGACAAGACCATGAAGAACTTCCATCGCGCTGGTGTCGACAAGGATGAGGCCACGCGCGCTCGCTTGACGGCCATCGAAGAAGAGCTGGTCAAGCTGGGCCAGACCTTCTCGCAAAACATCGTCGATGACGTGCGCAAGATCGAGCTCAGCAGCGCCGATGAGCTTGCTGGCATGCCCGCCGACTTCATCGCTTCGCACCCCGCCGACAAGGACAGCGGCAAGATCGTCATCACCACCAACTACCCAGACTACATCCCTTTCATGCAGTACGCCGACAACGACGAACTGCGCAAGGAGCTGTACATCGCCGGCAAGAGCCGCGCTGACAAGACCAACGAAGAGACCTTGCGCAAGATCCTCAGCTTGCGCGCGGAGAAGGCCAAGATTCTCGGCTACGCCAACTGGGCTGATTACGCCACCGAGGACAAGATGATGGGCAGCGGCAAGAACGCCGCTGACTTCATCACGCGCATCTCCAAGACCGCGCAGAAGCGCGCCGACAAGGACTACAAGGAGCTCCTGGCCTGGAAGAAGAAGCACATGGACAAGAAAGCCAAGTCCGTCGAGGATTGGCAGAAGATCTACATCGAGAACAAGGTCAAGGCCGAGAGCTACAGCTTTGATCCGCAGGATGTGCGCCCTTACTTCGCCTTCGAGAAAGTGCAAAAGGGTCTTCTCGACATCACGGCCAAGATCTACGGTATCGAGTACAAGCCGGCGCCAGACGCCAAGCTGTGGCACGAGGATGTCTCGGCCTTCGACGTCATGCGCGATGGCAGCAAGATCGGTCGCATCTACCTCGACATGCACCCGCGTGATGGCAAGTACGGCCACGCCGCGCAGTTCACCTACCGCACCGGCGTGCTTGGTGAGCAGCTTCCCGAGGGTGTCCTGGTTTGCAACTTCCCCAATCCAAAGAGCGAAGGCGACGCACTCATGGAGCACGGCGACGTCACCACGATGTTTCACGAGTTCGGTCACCTGATGAACCACGTGCTCGGCGGTCAGCAAAAGTGGATCGAGCAGAGCGGGGTCGCCACCGAGTGGGACTTCGTCGAGGCGCCCTCGCAGATGTTCGAGGAATGGGCATGGGACCACGGAACTCTGAGCAGCTTCGCCACCAACAAGGCTGGCGAGGTCATCCCCGAGGAGATGGTTGGGCGCATGCGCAAAGCCGACAAGTTTGGCCTTGGCATTCAGACCGCCCAGCAGATGTTCTACGCCGCCGTCTCCCTCGAGTTCCATCGCGCCGATCCAGCGACGCTGGACATGAAGGCCCTGGTCAAAGAGCTACAGAAGAAGTACACGCCCTTCGCTTTCGTCGAGGGCACCAGCTTCGAGGCCAACTTTGGTCACCTCAATGGTTATTCGGCGATCTACTACACCTATATGTGGTCGCTGGTTATTGCCAAGGACTTGCTCACGCCCTTCCAGGAGCACGGTCTGATGAACACCGAGTGGACCTACGCCTATCGCGACAAGATCCTGGCCAAGGGTGGCACCAAGGACGCCGCCGACCTGGTCGCCGACTTCCTGGGTCGTCCTTTCAACTTCAAGGCCTTCGAGACCTACCTGACCAAGTAGCCCCGAGCTAGCCCCGAGCTAGCCCCGAGCTAGCCCCGAGCTAGCCCCGAGCTAGCCCCGAGCTAGCCCCGAGCTAGCCCCGAGCTAGACAGGTGCGTTACGCACGAAGGCCGGAGCGCAGTGATGCTCTCCGGCCTTTGTTGCGTCTGCAGCGCGTGCTCGGCGCGTCTGCTCGGCGCGTCTGCTCGGCACGTCTGCGCGGCGCCTCTGCTCGGCGCGTCTGCTCGGCGCGCACGAGGCCTCGTCTGCGGGGCGTGCCTAGGCCCGCCGCTCGTTGACATCGTGAGACGCCAGCAGATGCTCGGCCATGCGCCGCAGCTGCTTGCCGACTTTCTCGAGTGGCTCGGTGCTGCGATAGGCGCGGCACAGCAGCATCGCGCCTTCAAGGCTGCTAAGCGCGGTCACCGCGAACTCGTCGGCATCGGTGGCGGGCAGGCCGCGCGCGACCAGCATGGCTTCGATGAGCTCGTGCCAGCCGCGAAACTGTTCTTCGCAAGTCTGTCGAATCGATTCCGAGGCGGCGGCGGCCTCGAGGGTAACGGTGGCCAGCGGGCAGCCTTTTTCGAAACCGGAACTCACCAGCTCCTGAGCCAGGGCGCCACTGGCGATCTGCAGCGCGTGTCCTGGACTGGTCTCTGGCGTGATGAGCAAGCGCAGCTTGTCGCCGAAATCGGTACCGCTCTCCTTGAGAGCAGCGATGGTGAGCTCTTCTTTGCCGCCCGGAAAATGAAAGTAGAGCGAGCCCTTTGGTGTGGCGCTAGCCTTCAGAATTTCACTTATGCCGGTGCCATTGTAGCCACGTCGCTGTAAGAGGTTGGCGGCGGCCGCGATCACGCGGGCCCGACTGCGGGCACCCTTGCTGAGCGCGCTCTCTTTGATCGACGCGGCTTTGATCGACGCGGCTTTGATCGACGCGGCTTTGCTCGACGTGGCTTTGCTCGACGTGGCCATGGCCCTAGCCTAGCGCTCGCAAGGGATCGACTGGGTGCGATAGGCCAGCGCATAGGCCTGGGTTGCCGGCGAGGCTTCGGAGAGGCCGAGGCGGTCGAGGGCGTCGAGAAAGCGCTGCCACACGTTGGCCCGCTGCTCCTGGCGAAGGGCTGGGCGAGCGGGAGCGTGGCTGTCGACCTGGGTGTCGAGGCTGTAGGGAGCGAAAAAGCTGGTTGCGTGGGTCATGGGGGTGTCCTTGAGCAAAGTGGTTGCTGACATGAAGAAAATATAACGACCGGTCCATTACTGTCAAGACCAAGAATGTCGATTTGATAACATGCTGTAATCACACAGCTAGTGCAGGGCGGCTCGGAGTTTGTGAAGAAGTGGGCAAGCCGAGGGCCCGGCTCGATACTCCCATGAGCATGACGCCGATAGACGCCTTGGCCGAGGCCGCCGCTGCGCTTCCGCCCTACTACCCGGTCAATGACTTTGGGCCGGCCATGCCCGGCATCGTCATTGGTGGGCTCGGCATCCTGCATGTCTTCCTGGCCCAGTTCGCCATCGGCGGCGGCATGCTCCTGTGCTACTTCGAACGCAGGGCCCAGCGCGGCGACCAGGACGCGCGCCTCTTCGTGCAATCCTTTTTCTCGTACTTGGTTCTGCTCAGCTTCGTGGCAGGCGCGGTCACCGGCGTCGGCATGTGGATCACCACCATTCAGGTCTCGCCGCGCACCATCGGGCTGATGGTCGACGAGTTCCACTGGATCTGGGCCATCGAGTGGACCTTCTTCGCGCTTGAGATTTTTTCTGGCTATCTCTTCTACCGTTTTTCCACGCGGCTCGACGATCGCGTGCGCATGCGCCTCTTGCTGCTCTACGCCAGCGCGGCCTGGTTCTCGCTCTTTTGGATCAACGGTATCTTGAGCTGGCAGCTGACTCCCGGAGCCTGGATCGAAAGTCGCTCTATCTGGCGTGGCTTCTTCAACCCGACTTTCGCGCCCTCGCTCTTGTATCGCACGGCGGTGGCTATGACCCTGGCTGCGCTGGTGGCGTGTCTGGTCATCAGCACCATGGCCATCGATCGCGAGAGGCGGCGCGCCTTGCAGGGTGGGGCGGCCAAGTTTCTCCTGCCCATGCTCAGCATGCCCGTACTCGGCCTGTGGTACTTCGCTGAGATACCCGCCGACAGCCGTGCATGGCTAACAGGGGGCAGTGTGGCCATGAGCATGTTCCTGGCCATGGCGGCCGGGGCCTCCATGCTCATCGCGGGCTACGCGCTCTTTGCCTTGCTGCGCCAGCGCCTCTATTTGCACGGCGCTACCGTTGCCTTGCTTCTGGCACTGGCCTTTGCCGCCACCGCCGCCGGCGAGTTCGTTCGCGAGGGCGCGCGCAAGCCCTACACCGTGCGCGAGTACCTCTACTCAAACTCGATCAGCAAAGACGAGATTGAGCATTTGCGTCGCGAGGGATCGGTCAGCGCGGATCCTT
>JAHEAK010000357.1 GCA_024642805.1 Kofleriaceae bacterium
CTCCGATCTGATCGCGTTGGCGGAAGACGACTCGACCGGCTCCGATCCCGGGGTGCGAATTCGGGCCCTGCGTGCCCTGGGCCAATATCAGCTGAGCCCGGATCGAGCCCTGGCCAGCGCGGCCCTCCGAGTTGGCATCACGGAATTCTCTCGGGCCACCCAGGGCACCGATCTGCTCTTTTTGCGCTCGAGCCTCCTGTCGTTGGCCCAGCTTGACGGCCCGGCCAGCGTCCCGGACCTGGTCCTGCTGCTGTCCCATGAGAGCAGGGATATCCGCGCGGCAGCGGCACAAGGCCTTGGAATTACAGGGTCTTTGACGGCAGCCCAGCCCTTGCGCGACCGAGCTCTCATCGAGCAAGAGGCCCAGGTGGCGCTGGCCATCGCCGATGCCCTCTTCGAAATCGACCGCGCCAACGGCTTGTAGAGCCAGGGGTCGTCGAAATTGGCCTACCAGCTGCCCGGCCCCGGCGAAGTAATTCTCTAGACCGGGCGCCTCCGCCGATCGTAAAATTAACGGTCTGGGCGAACTCTCCGCGTGGCGGCGATCGTCCTGTCCTTAGTTTCCTTAGTTTTTTGCGGCACCCCACCGGCTCCCATGGCCCGCTGCCCTCTCTGCAAGACTCCATATCCAGATGGCGTAAGCGTCTGTAAGATTGATGGCACTCGTCTGGCCGTCGAGAGAACTGCGTCCGTGTTGCTGCCCAGTATCGAGGCCCGCAACAACCACACCCAGGGCCTGAGCGAATCCGATTTACAGCCCTTGGCCTCGCGCGAGCGGAGGCCGGCCGGCAAAGGTCGCGCGCCCGGTGGCGGGCTGGCCTCGCTGACCGAGGACGTGACCACCGCCGCCAAGCCCGACGCGCTGGCGGCTCGGGCCCGTGGCCACGAAGATCCGCCGCGCATCGCCACCGGTTCGGGCACCGTCGCGCCAACCAGCAAACAAAAGGACAACTGGTCAGCGCCCTTCGTCGACGCCGCGCCCGGTGGTCTGGATAGCCAAAACTCTGACGAGTGGGTCGGTCGCACCCTCGGCTCGTACAAGCTCATCTCGATCCTCGGCAAGGGCGGCATGGGTTGTGTGTATCGCGCCGAGCACACCAAGCTCGGCCGCGAAGTCGCGCTCAAAGTGCTGCGCTCCGACTACGCCAAGCGTCGCGATGCCGTCGCTCGCTTCTTTCAGGAGGCGCGCTCGGTCAACAAGGTTCGTCACCGCAACATCGTCGACATCACGGATCTCGTCGAGCTCGACGCCGGCATCGTCTTCATCATCATGGAGTACCTGGAGGGCACCAGCCTTACCAAGGTCATGCGCTCTGGCAGCTCTGTCGACGCCGTGCGCGCGCTGAGCATCCTGGTGCAAATCTGTGATGGCCTGGCGGCCGCGCACTCGGTCGGTATCGTTCACCGCGATCTCAAACCCGACAACATCATCGTCTGCAAAGAGGGCGACAAGGACCTGGTCAAGCTCCTCGACTTCGGCGTCGCCAAGCTGCTCGACAAGGACGAGGACGACGACATCGGTCTGATGACGGTGGCGGGCTCGGTGGTTGGAACGCCAGCCTTCATGTCGCCGGAGCAAGCCGGTGGTCTGCAAGTCGATGGTCGCGCTGACATCTACTCGCTTGGCGCCATCATGTACGAAATGTTCGCAAGGCAGCCGCTCTTCCGCGGCAAGTCCTTCGGCGAGTTCGTGCGCATGCACCTCAACGACAAGCCGACGCCACCATCGCAAACCCCAGGTGGGCGCGACATTCACCCGCGCGTCGAAGAAGTCATCATGATGTGTCTGGAGAAGAGCCCCGATGCTCGCTTCCAGACCGCTCAGGAGATGCGTACCGAGCTTCTCTCCTTGCTCGCCACTCTTGAGACCGGCGGCGAGATGACTGCGCACCTCGAGCAACATCGACAGAGCGCCATGCCCATCGGCGAGGCCATGCCCAAGCGGGCGGTGGCTGCTGCTGCACCGGTGTTGCCACGCCTACCTGTTGCCAAGGAATCACCGGCCATGGCCGCCGCGCAGGTGCCGGCCTTCTATCGACTTCCCGCGGAGCCAAGCGACGAGTTCACCGAGCGACCCAGCGAGCAAGTGCTGGTGAGTCACTCATCGGAGGCCATGGCCAACTCGGGGTACGGCGCACACCCATCCGGTCCGCAGCCGCTCTACACGCCCAACGCGGCCTACCCACCCGGAACGCCCATGCCCCTGCCGGGCTACAGCGAAACCAACATGCGCTTTCAGGGCGTCACCAACACCGCTGTGCGCGCACCCGCGCGACGCAACTATCGAGGTGTTGGACTCGGGCTTGGCATCGGGTTGGCGGCAATCATCGCTCTGGTGGTGGCAACAGGGTCCAAAGATCCAAAACCTGGCAATGATCAAGCAGGCACCGCGGAGGCGCCAGCGGCCACCCTCGACACCGATCCAGCACCCGCTTCCGACGAGGCCGAGGCCGAGACTCGAGCCGGCGGCGTCATTGTGCCAACGGTGACACCGCCTCCAGGCAAGCGCGTCATCGTGGTCGCGCTCAGCTCAGAGCCGAGCGCAAAGGTCTTCGCGGTTGGCGCGGTCTCGCCGGTGTGCCAGAGCACGCCATGCGATCTGCGCATCGATACCGCAGACGGCGGCTCCGCCAATCGTCGCGACTACATCCTGCGCAGTCCCGACCACCTGGATTCGACCATCACTATCAACCTGCGCGCTCCACGAGACGAAGTCTTCGTCACCTTGGATCCGATCAACAAGAAGACCGACCCTCTGCTCGTAGCGCCCATCGAACACGTCAAGAGCACCGGCCCCAAGAACCCTGCGACGCCCGACGGCGACAAACCCATTCGCAAACAGAACAACACCAAGGTCGAGAAGAAGCCGAAGTGCAAAGCCAGCGCTCAAGACACCTTCAATCCTTTTGGTGAAGACGAAGAACCCTGCGCGCGCTGAGGACGCCGGCGCCTGGCTCCCTTTGGTGAAGACGAAGCCTGCGCGCCGAGGACGCCGGCGTACGTCCAGGCCTACGGGCTACTCTGCCCGGCTCGGCGCGGCTAGTGTTTGATGCCCAGGCCCTTCATCTTTTTGTACAGATGCGAGCGCTCCAGCCCGAGCTCCTTCGCCGTGTTCGACACGTGATTGTCGTTGACCTCTAGGGCCTCGATGATGATTTCGCGCTCGGCGGCGGCGACCAGATCTTTGAGCGCCACGCCGCTCTTGTAGGCATCGCGAACCGCCTTGACCGCGGGCAAGGCATCTTGCACCGCCTCGGAGCCAATGAGCGGCTCGCCGCCCGAGAGGATGACCAATCGCTCGATCGAGTTCTTCAGCTCGCGGACATTGCCAGGCCAGGCGTGCTGCATCAGCGCCGACACCGCTTTGCTGTCGATGCTGATTGGCGCCATGTCGTTGGCAGCGCAGGCGACGGTGATGAAGTGTTGGACCAGATCCGGAATATCCGCTCGGCGCTCGCGAAGCGGTGGCAGCTCGATAGGTACGACGTTGAGGCGGTAGAAGAGATCCTCGCGAAAGCGACCCGCGCTGATTTCTTCTTGGAGATTCTTGTTGGTCGCGGCCACCACCCGCACATCGACCTTGATGGTCTCCGCTCCGCCCACGCGCTCAAGCTCGCTCTCTTGCAAGACGCGCAAGACCTTGGCCTGTGCGCTCGGGTTCATGTCGCCGACCTCGTCGAGGAAGATCGTGCCCCGGTCGGCCAGCTCGAACTTGCCGCGCCGTTGCTGGGTTGCTCCGGTAAAGGCGCCCTTTTCGTGGCCAAAGAGCTCGGATTCGATGAGCTCGGAGGGAATTGCCGCGCAGTTGAGCTTGATGAAAGGCTCTTGGGCGCGCTTGGAGGCGGCGTGGATGGCGCGGGCGACCAGCTCCTTGCCCGTGCCGTTTTCGCCGGTAATGAGCACCCTGCCGTTGGTCGGCGCGGTTTTGGCGATCTTGTCGAAGACCTGCTCCATGAGTTTGGAGCTGCCCAGCATTTCGAAGCCTGAGCGCCCGGCGCCGACCTTGGTCTGCAGCTCGGCCTTTTCTCTGCGCAGCTGGGCCAGGCTGAGAGCGTTCTTGATGGTCAGCAGCAGCTTTTCCGTGCCGAGCGGCTTTTCGATGAAGTCCTGCGCACCCAATTTGGTGGCGGCCACCGCCGTCTCGATGGTCGCATTGCCGCTCATCATGATAACGACCACCTGAGGGTGGTTCTTGCGCACTTGCGCGAGAACCTGGATTCCATCCATCTCCGGCATCATGACGTCGAGGAGCACGAGATCCACCTCCTTGTCAGCGAGCTTCGACAGACCGATGGCGCCGGAGCCGGCGACCTCGACCCCGTAATCCTCTAGCTCCAAACAGCGCCGCACGGAGCTGAGGATGTTCGGTTCATCGTCAATGACCAAGACCACGGAGCGAGCCATAGCTTTGTTCATAGCATCACTGCCGGCCTGGGACGAAGGGCAAGTGCGCCAAAGCCCCCTAGCAACGCGGCGAAGTTGACGGAGACATGTCAGGGGAATACCGTCGGTCTGCGATGCGTTATCAGTCCGCAAAGGCTCCTTTGCTCTTCCTCTTGCTCTTGTTTGCGTCGGGCTTTGCCCTGACGGGCTGTCCAGACAAGAAGCCGAAATTCCCAAACTGCGGTTCCGACAAGGACTGCAAAGATGGCCAGCACTGCTTCAACAAGCACTGCTCACAGTGCAGCGAGGATTCGCACTGCAAGAGCTTCGAGACCTGCAATGGCGGCACCTGTACCGTGCGTCCCGGCATGTGCAACGACAAGAGCGACTGCACCGCTGGTCAGATCTGCGTCAACAACACCTGCACGGCCTGTAGCGATGACTCGCAGTGCGGCGCCGACTCGCGTTGTTCCAATGGCGCCTGTCTCGCCCGCGGCGCCTGTAAGGTCGACGAGGACTGTCAGGACGACGAAGACTGCGTCAATGGCACCTGCAAAGGCGCAGACGGTGGTGATGTCGGTGACGCTAGCTGCCAGCTCGAGAGTGTGTACTTCGGCTTCGACGAGTTTTCGATTCCAGAGAGCGCGCAGGAGTCCATGCAGTCCAACACGCAATGCCTACAAGAGTCACCCGAGCGCAAAGTCATGCTCGAAGGGCACACCGATGACGTTGGCACCGATGAGTACAACATCGCCTTGAGTGAAAAACGCGGCCGCAGCGTCGCTGATTTCTTGGCGCGACTTGGCATCGACCCCGCACGCCTGCGCGTCGTACCCAAGGGCGAGACCGAAGCAAGTGCAACCGACGAGAGTGGCCGCTCCCAAGAGCGTCGCGTCGATTTCAAATAGCCGTGAAGCGTATGAAGAACACCAACGAGAACACCCAGCCTGTGTGGATGAATCTGGCGGCCCTGGCCTTGAGCGCGCAGCTAGGTGCTTGTTTCTGGGTGACCACCAAGCACGAGGGCGAGACCCTGCGCCGAGACGTCAACCGCATTGACGAGTCCGTCAGCAAGCAGGAGGCATCCCTGGGCACCAGTGTGCAGAAGCTCAAGAGCACCCTCGAAGAAGCCAGCACCTTGCTCGCGCGCAACAGCGCCGACCTGGGCGCACAGTTCGACGAGCTCGAGAACGAGAATGCCCGCCTAACCGGCCTGGTCATGGAAGCCAAGCGCTACACCGATGAGGTCTTTACCCAGGTCCAGAAGTTCGAAAAGCGCATCGAGGATCTCGAAGCCAGACTCGGCGAGGTCGAGGGCAAGACCAACGCACCCGTCGCCGTGGCGCAGACCGCCGACGAGCTCTACGCGGAGGGCATGGAGGCCTACAACGCCAACGACTACAACAAGGCCCGCGAGACCTTCCGCAAGCTGGTCATCAAGTTTCCCGGTCACGCCAAGGCTGATGACGCGCAGTTCAAGCGTGGCGAGGCCTACTTCGTCCAGAAGGACT
>JAHEAK010000358.1 GCA_024642805.1 Kofleriaceae bacterium
TGCACCCGCACCGGCAGAGCCTGGCCGGTGCCAGTGTCAGTGGCGAGCACATGGATGCGCCCGGCTGGCGCGAGACTCACATCCGCAGTGGCTTGCTCCACGGCGACATCCACAGGTCCTACCAGCGAGTCGCCGCGGCGATAGATAGTCAGCTGCACCGCCTCGCTGGCCGGCACGTGCAGTGAGTAGCTGCCATCGGCGGCGGTGCTCGTCCGCGTCAAGTAGTCGCCATTGGCCAGGGTGGCGTGGACTCTGGCGTTAGCTGCGGGCGTGCCATCATCAGCGCGCACCGTCCCGGAGATTTCTCGAAGCTCGGCGCCATCGACACGCGCCATGGCTTCGACCAGGCCATCGACACCGGGACCGCCAATCGTGAGGCGAGCGTGGTCGTGGCGGGTCTCCGCGCAGGCATCGATGATGTAGCCGTCAGTGATGTTGGCCGTGAAGCCCGAGACGCTGATGGCTGACTCCAGTTGCGCACCCACTTTCGAGTAGGCATAGCTAGCCCCATCGTCGTCGATGAAGCCAAGGAAGTCGAGGTTCTGGTCTTCGGTGTCGAAACCAAGCGGGCCCGCAAATCGCCCGACTCGCTTGGTGAACATGAAGCCGTGCAGCGAGGTCGGAACCTCTTCTGGGAATTTTCGCAAGGAGCGATAACGCACGACGATGTCGACGTACTCAGCGCCAGGTTCCAGCACGTAATCAATGGCCGCGCTCATGTCGCCATAGAGGCCCCGAAACAGCCCTTGCAAAATCGGATTGAGAAAGGGCACCGACGCGGGAAAACCACTGGCTCGAATGACAGCGGCCTCGCCGTTAGAGCCGTCGTTGAGCACCGAGACATGTTGGGTGAGAATCGTCTGCCCCTCGGTAAGCACGAAGAACTCGCCGAAGAGGCCCGGCGATACCATCTTGCCGTCAGCGACCAGGGAAATTCCTACGGGCCGTCCTCCCCAGGGATCGTAGAGATCGGAGTCGCCGACGTCCTCGATGACGAGGGCGAAGTGATCATTGGCCAGCACGAAGTCGCCGTCCTGCCAAACCGCCAGACCACCCGGCACTGGCGGCAAGTCACTTGCGGAGATTCGGCCCGCCCGAACTTCTCCGGGCCCGGCCGCCAGCGGGGCCGCGGCGCCGTCATTGCCTTGCTCAAAATCGGGAGAGAGCTCGCAGACAAAACCGGCATCGACAGCGCCACCGCCATCATCTCCACAGGCACTGCTCATGGCCAAAGTGAGGAGAGAGAGAGCAACTCGTCTGTACGGCTTCATCGATGGTCGAGCGTATCACTCAGCAGCGCCGAGCAGAGGCGATATTCGGCCAAGCAGCCGCTATAGCTCGAGCCGACACTCTGCATCGCAGCCATCGTCTGACTGCACATTGCCGTCATCACACTGCTCCCCCGCCGCCAGCTGCATCACACCATCACCACAGCGAGGCCCAAGCGACTGGCAGCCTGGCGCACAGGCATCGGCCGAGCCGCCCAGATTGAGGCCATCATCGCAGTTCTCGCCGAAGAGTTCATCGATGGCACCGTCGCCGCAGTAGGCCTCTAGCCGACAGTCAGCACTGCATCCGCCGTAGCCAGCGCTCTGCCCGTTGTTGCTGCCATCGTCACACTCCTCGGCCGTGGAGATCACGCCGTCACCGCAAAAGTCTGTGCACACGGAGGGCGCGCGAGCGAAGTTGGTGAGAGTGAGACCATAGGCTGAGGACACGACGTGACGCTCGGCGTGAAAGAGGGCGCCCTCGTAGGTGCCTCCGATAGTGAGGCCGAGCATCGCGGCCGTGCTCGGATCGCCGAGGTTGACACTGCCATCGGATCGCGGGTGCACGCCACCGATGTCGACGGCAAGGTGACCATTGATGAACACCCAGACATCGTCATCACCCGAGAAGGTCAAGGTCTCGTCACCGGTGTATTCGAACCACCAATGAGTCTCCGATGTGAAATTGAAGTTTTGCTCTCCGGAGCCGTCACCATCGGCGTGTGTGTGCTCGCAAGGCGCGCCCTGACAATCGCTACTGTCGAAACCCAGACCGGTGATGGGAAAGAAGGATGCGGAGTCGAATGCAAATGCACCACCACCGATGGCAGGCAAACTGATGCTGCTCGCCATCGTGCGATTGTAGTTCTCGTCGGAGCGATACCATTGGCTGAAGCTCTCGTCGGAAAAGGTCGAGCTGTTGGCCACGCGAAGCGGTTTACCCTCGGCGTCGAGGGTGGAGGCAACCATGCCGACCAGGAGTCCGTCGATGAAACACTCGAAGTCGCGGTGCCCGAAGGGGGCAATGGCTCCCACTTCGTCATCGGCCAGCCGGCGATCACCGACATCCACATCGCAGGCAGCAATAAAGTCGCGAACCGTTACCGGCAAGAGCATCTCGGTGGGCTCGGGCACCGGTAGTTCTTCACAGCTAAAGCCCGTCTCGACAGCGCAGTTCTGATCGCAGCCATCTCCGCTCAGGTTATTGCCATCGTCACACAGCTCGGCGTCTGCGCGCACACCATCTCCGCACAGGGCAAGGCAGGCGCCATTGCTGCACTGAGGCTCGCGCAGACAGAAGGGTGTGCAGCCATCGCCAACTTCGGCATTGCTGTCATCACACTGCTCACCGCCTTCCGTAACTCCGTCGCCACAGTTCGTAGCCATGCAAGGGCTGCCCGCTTGCCCGCACACATAGCCGTCCTCGACCTTGCACTGGGCGCTGCAACCGTCGGCATCCACGGTGTTGCCGTCGTCGCACAGCTCCGAGCCGGCACGCTCGCCGTCGCCGCAGCGGGTGGCAAGGCACGGGCGCGGCTGACCTGGGCAGGTCCATCCAGGCTCGAGAGCACAGCCCTCACTACAGCCATCGCCTGCCAGCACATTGCCGTCATCGCAGGTCTCATCACCCTCAAGCCGGCCGTTGCCGCAATTAACCAAGGACAGACACTGGGTGTTCACCTGTGGGCAGAGAAACCCTGGCTCGACTTCGCAGGCCGAGGAACAACCATCGCCATCGACGAGGTTGCCGTCATCGCATTGCTCCTCAAAGGCGGCCTCGCCATTGCCGCATGGCGCGCCGTAGGCGTCATACCCAACGCGGCCGCAGCTAAGAAATAGTAGGACCCACGCAAAGCACGGGGCAATCAACGCCCGCGCGCTCCAGATCGTCCCTGCCCTCATGCCGAACTCATGATATCGTGTTTTCCTCACGGCTGGCCAAGAAGCTCCCAAGGGCCGCCTGGCAAAAGGCCGGCCCCTCGAGCGGCCACCGGAGACTACAGACTCCAGGCACGCAGGTGTTTCTCGGAGAAACCCATCGAATTCACCTGGCACGGCGAGTGCTTTGCTTGCCCACAGCACCCTCGGATGCCCACTACGCCCCTGAAAGGAACCTATGCCACGCACTCCGCTCTTTCAAAAGCTCGCACGCAGCATGCGCCTCGCCCACCGCGCCAACGCCGAAGGCATCTCGACGCAGGAAGCGCTCGCTCGACGAGAGGAAGCAACGCTAAGTCGTCGCAGTTTCCTTGCAGCCTCTGGCGCCGCCATCACCGTCGGAGCGATCGGCAGCAGTGGCATGGCATGTCTAGCCGACGAGAGCATGGAACGGCGGCAACAGGGCCTGGCTCTGCGCGGCAATGTCGCGATCGTCGGAGCGGGCATGGCCGGCATCGCCTGCGCCTACGAGCTGCAGCGCTATGGTGTGCAGAGCACGCTGTATGAGGCCGGCAACCGCGCGGGCGGACGCGTGTACTCCCTCGGCGGAGCCTTTCCTGGAGCCGTCTCCTTTCCCGGCCAGATCATCGAGCGAGGTGGCGAGCTCATCGATACCGGCCACCAGACCATGCGCGGCTATGCGCGCGAGCTTGGTCTCACGCTGGAGTCCTACATTTCCGATCCCGGCGAGGTCTTCTATCACTTTGGTGGCCAGCGCTACACCGAGGCCGAGGTCGTCGACGAATACCGGGCCTTCGTACCGGCCATGCGCAATGACCTTCAAACCATCGGCACGCCCACCGGGTACTCGTCGACCCAAGCTGATGCTCTCCTCGACTACACAACCCTCGCTGACTACCTCGACTCGCGCGCAGCGGGACCGCTGATTCGCTCTGCGCTGGACGTCGCCTACACCATCGAGTACGGCCTGGTAACTGCCCAGCAAAGCGCGCTGAACCTCTTGCTCTTCATTCACCTCGATCGTCGCTCTCGCTTCCAGCCCTTCGGCGTCTTTAGTGATGAGCGCTTCCATGTGGTCGAGGGCAATCAGTCGATTCCCAAAGGCCTGGCTGCCCGTCTGAGCCGCCCCATCACCGTGGAGCATCGACTCTTGCGTGTGGCGCGCCGCTCCGATGGTCAGGTCGAGCTTACCCTTGCGACACCGGGCGGCACTCGCGTGAGTGCACACGATGCCGTGGTACTGGCCACGCCTTTCTCGACCTTGCGCGATGTCGATCTCGATGCCAGCCTGGCCCTCAACCCGCGCAAGCAGCGAGCCATCGCCGAGCTTCAGTACGGAACCAACGCCAAACTCATGGTCGGCTTCACCGGTCGACCTTGGGCCGATCTAGGCAGCAATGGCGTCGCGTACTCCGACCTGCCCTATTTGCAGAACACCTGGGAGACCAATCCTTCCACCGCAAACGCAAGTCGCGGCGTACTCACCAACTACACCGGTGGCAACCTGGGCGCATCGCTCCGTCAAAACCGACTGCGGCAAGACACCGATCGCTTCCTGGCTAGCCTCGACACCATCTATCCGGGGGCAGCAGCGGCCGCTCGGCGCGGGAGCAACGGCGATGTCGTCGCGCATCTGGAGCACTGGCCTTCCAATCCCCTCAGCAAGGGTAGCTATACCTGCAATCACCCTGGCTACTTCACCACCATCGCCGACGTGGAGATGGAAGCGGCAGGCAACCTCTACTTCGCTGGCGAGCACACCAGCTCCTTCTACGAGTGGCAGGGATTCATGGAAGGGGCAGCCCTCTCTGGTCTGCGCGCTGCCGGCGAAGTGGCAGCCCAGCTCAAGAGCAAGAAGGCCGCGTAGCGAGGCACCTGGGCAGCCGCCAACATTCCTCGAGCGTCGGCCATCGACACAGGGCTGGGCGCGGGCTATGAGACCTCATGGGATTCAAAGCACGCACACAACCGACCTCGAAGAAGTTCATGTTTCTCTCCGTGGGATTTGAAAAGCCCACGCCCGAGCTCATGGCCGCCTGGCAAGCATGGTTCGCCGCCATCGCGGATCGCACTCTCGATCAGGGCGGTCTGTGGGGCGGTGGTCATCAGTTCGACAAGAACGGAGACAGCCCCCTGCCCCTGCGTGGCGACTCGCTCACCGGTTACCTCATTTTCACGGCAGACAACATCGAAGAGGCCAAAGGCATCGTGGCCCAGTGCCCGATCATCATGAGCAATCAGGTCTATGAGATCATGAGTCACTAGTTGGTGACACGCAGCACCGCGCCCACGAAAGGCGCGGCGCACATGCCGGCGTACATGCCGGCGTACATTCCGGCGCAAGATGACGCTCGTGAGCGTCTGCCTCGCTAGCGCTACGCGGACTGTTCCGAGCGCGCTGTCGCGATCATCACTCGGGCACTTGCGCTGGCACGATCGACGACACTGCGCGCGTTGTCACGAGTGGCCGTGAGCAAGTGCGCTCCGCCCTCACGATAAGCGCGAAGGATCTTGGTACCTGCATCACGGCCAAGCGTGACCAGCGAACGACCACCGTGATTGGCAGCGAGGATGCTTTCCTGTGCCACTTCATCACAGCGATCGCTTAGCTTGGTCGCCAGGCCGGTGACCCCTCGCAGGGCGCCGTCGGTGACAGCGATGAAGGCGCCGCTCTGCTTGTGGAGCTCGATCCGGAGGTCGTCTGCCAGGCCCCAGATGTGGGCCCAG
>JAHEAK010000359.1:0-4131 GCA_024642805.1 Kofleriaceae bacterium
CGATGACGCGTCGCAAGCTTTTGGAAGTGACCCACTTCCACCTCTTCACCCTGCCCGTCTTCCTGCTCATCATCGCGCACCTCTTCATGTTGTGTCGCATGCGGCCGGTGCTCAAGCTCGCCTCCATCTTCTCGGCTGTCCTGTCCTCGGCCCTGCACCTCCTGGCGCCCTGGCTCATCTTCTGGGCCGGCGGAAGCTGGGCCTGGCTGATGCCTGTGACTGGCACGTGGATGACGCTGTCCATGCTCATCTTGATGCTCTGGCCCATGTGGGCCATGTGGCGTCCGCTGCCAAATCGCGGCGCGGAGTCCTGAGCGCGGGCTCTAGAAGGGCTCTAGAAGGGCTCGTGTCGGCGAAGCGCCTCGTAGATGGCCAGGTCGCCGGGCACGAAGGCATCGGCGTTGAACGCTTCCTTCAAAAGCTCACGCCCCGCCGCGGTGCGCTGCATGTTGGCGAAGGCCTGGCGCAGATCCTCAATCCAGCGCTCGCTCAGCTGTGGACGGTGAGCGATGCAGTCGCCGGGAATGCTGCCCGTGCAACACAAGATTCGCAGTTCGTCCTCGGCCACGACATGCAAGTCGGTCCAGGAGCGAGCAGTCACCGCGCCGCTCTCGTCACAGACCACGTAGGTTGCGCCGGCATCGGTCCAGCCCTGCATGACGGCCTCGCACACAGCGCGGTGCGAACCGTGAAAGCTCGAGCGTGCAAGTGCCTCCGGCAAGGGACCGAGGCTCGCTTCTAAGAATTGCTTGGGAAATTCGTAGCCGGAAGCCGAGTCGCGATCGACCCAAGCCATCCTGCGGCCCCGCAAGTCCTCGATGGTTTGCAGCGGTGAATCCGCGCGCACCACGATGGCGGCTGCGTAGCTGGTTTGCCCTGCCCGCTCCGCAACAGCCAACACCCCCGCGCCGGATGCCGCCGCTTCCGCCATCAAGAGGGGTGGCATCCAGGCGATGTCGATATCACCGCGCAGAAGACAGTCGAGAAGGGTCTCGTAGTCGCCGAGCAGAACGGGACGCACCGGCCGCTGGATGGGGGCGCTCAGCACTTGCGAGATTCTGTCGCCATGACTCTTGGCCTGATCGGCGCCGTGCGCAAGCGACAAGCCAAAGCGCAGGGGCTTTTTGAAGCGCACGTGGGCGGTGGGTGCCTCGGTCGCCTCCATGAAGGGGTCCAGGACATTCTTCATCGAGGTGGTCGAAGGCAGCGCGCCGTTACTGCGCATGAAGTCGCCCTCCGCAAAGAGCCCTCCCATGTAGCGCATGTACGTGTCCTCGATGCCTGGCGGGGTAGGCATTAAGGCATCAACGGCCTGGCGCATCTCTGTGGCCGAGCCAGGTCGATCCACGGGCGAACTGGCGATGAAGGACTCGACGAGTTTGGCAAGCGCCGGTGACACCTCCGGGCGAATCTCTCGAATCGGCGTGCAGTGCTCCGACAGCGCGGCCCGCTCGGCAAAGCTCGCACAGCGGAAGGCCTTGCGACCGGTCAGCATCTCGTAGAGGGTGATGCCGAGCGCGTACAGGTCCCAGTGCAGCGAGATGCGCGCGCCCAGGAGCGCTTCGGGAGCCACGTAGGACCACTTGCCCGCGACCTGGTCGGGGTGGACTTGCATGAAAGCCGAGACGCCAAAATCGCCGAGCGCGATTTGTCCCGAGGCGCCGAGCAGGATGTTGGCCGGCGACACATCGCCGTGCACCAGGGTCGAGTGGCCATCGGCTGCCTGTCGATCGTGAACACAATCGAGGGCGCGACTAGCGGCTCGAAAGATATGCACGGCGAGCTCCATCGGCAGCTTGGCTTCTTTGCGACCGAGAAACTCGAGCACCCGCGCCAGACTAAAACCGCGGATGTACTCCATCACGACGTAGAAGCTGTCTGCCTCCTCGCCGAGATCGAGAATCTGCACGATGTTTGGGTGCTGCAGATCGACCGCGATATGCGCCTCGTCCTGCAAGAGACGCACGTGGCTGGGATCAGCCGTCAGTTCGGGGCGCAAGATCTTGAGCGCGACCAGTTTCTCGAAGCCCGCCGCACCGTGTGAGCAAGCCAGATGCACCTGCCCGACGCCGCCCTCGCCCAGGAGGCGCAACAGGCGATAGCGGCCCAAGGTGCGCTCGAATGCAACCACTACGGGAACTCTCCCGGGTCCATGCACCAGCTGCCATGCCCCTCGGATCTCATGCTGCCGCTCCATGCTACCTTGCCGGCGATTGCGAAGGAAAGCGCGCAAGGCACCGCGGCCAGGACTCCTGTGAGCCAGGCCGCTCGCCAAGACCTCACAGAACGCCGAGGGCGGCCAGCTGGACTTCGGCCTGGGCGGCCCAGCCGCGGTTGGCCACGGGGCTGGCCGGGCTTGGGTGCAAGATGCGACCGATTTGCACCGGCAGTCCGCCCAGGACTCGCGCCGCCTGCTCCTCCGCGTAGACCCCGACGCCGACCACTAGCTCCGGCTCGAGCACCTCGATGGTCTGGCGCAGGGCTCGATCGCAAACGGCTCCCAGCGCCTCGCGTTCGGGAGCCGGCAGCTTGTCAGGGGTGCGATTGCGGGCGCTCTCCTCCATGAAGACCAGCGGGCAGTAGTTGGCCACGTAGTGCTCGCGAAAGAAGTTCTCCGGTTGACCAAAGCGCTCTTTGACCCAGCCCCACAGGCGCGCGCCGCTCACTTCCGAGCGCTCACAGGCGAGGCCCTCAATGGGGCGCTTGGGATGCTCGTGAGCCGGGGCACGTACCTGCGCATCGAGCCGCAACCAATCGCGCACCATGGACACTTCGCCAAAGGGCACGCCGGTCTGCGCCATGCCCCATGGCCCGGGATTCATGCCAAGGAACACGACCTTCTTTTTGCCCTGGCCGTAGCGCTCCAGATACTGCCGATGCAGCTCCCAGGCGTAGGCCAGCGGGTTGTAGACAAAGGCCACCGGCTCGGCAAAGGTCAAGGCATCCACAGCCGCACGGAGCTCGGCTGTGATGTCGACAAGGGGATTGCCAGCCACTCGTTTCTTGGCCCCCACCGGCGCTAGGATCTCTTCACTGGCGAGGGCACGCGGGTCTTCCGCTCGGCCTCGAAGGCCTCGTAGTAGGACGGGAAGCACGGCCTGTCGATGTAGCGACCCGCGCCGCGGGTAACTTGCAGCTGGCCCTTGGTCCACACCACGTTGCCCTGGCTGATGGTCGTCGCCGGCACACCCGTGACTTCCATGCCCTCAAAGACGTTGAAGTCGATCTTCTGGTGATGGGTGGCCGCCGAAATGGTGCGGGTGCCTTCTGGATCCCAAACCACCAGGTCGGCATCAGCGCCCACTGCCACCGCCCCTTTGCGTGGATAGATGTTGAAGATCTGCGCCGCGTTCGTCGAGGTGATCTTGACGAACTCACTCGGCGTGAGACGCCCGGTGCGCACGCCGTGGTGCCACAGCACACTCATGCGATCTTCGACGCCGCCGGTGCCGTTGGGAATCTTGCGGAAGTCGTCCTGGCCCATCTGCTTTTGCTCGGTGCAGAAGCAGCAGTGATCGGTGGCCGTGGTCTGTAGCATACCGGCCTTGAGACCCCGCCAGAGCGCTTCCTGATGCTCGGGCGAGCGAAAGGGCGGACTCATGACGTGGTGTGCAGCCGTGCGCCAATCAGGATCGCGATACACGCTGTCGTTGATGACCAGGTGCTGGCTGAGGACCTCACCAAAGACGCGTTGCCCATCGAGTCTGGCCCTGGTGATAGCCTCGAGGGCCTCGATGCAGGAGGTGTGAACCACGTAGAGCGGGACGCCCAGGACCTCGGCGATGCGAATGGCGCGATTGGCAGCCTCGCCCTCCACGGCTGGTGGTCGCGAGAGCGGATGGCCCTCGGGACCGTGGATGCCCTGATCGTAGATCTGCTGCTGAAGCTTGAAAACTAGATCGCCGTTTTCGGCGTGCACGGTGCTGATTGCACCCAGTTCGCGCGCGCGTGTGAACGAGTTGATGAGCACCTCGTCGTCGCACATGATGGCGCCCTTGTAGGCCATGAAGTGCTTGAAGGAGTTGACGCCTCGTTCCTGACACAGGATGCCCATCTCTTTGTGCACCGAGTCGTCCCACCACGTGACCGCCACGTGGAAGGAGTAATCGCCCGCCGACTTCTGCGCCCAAT
>JAHEAK010000359.1:4141-5883 GCA_024642805.1 Kofleriaceae bacterium
ACCCGTCATCGCAAAGTCGATGATCATGGTGGTGCCGCCCGCAAAGCCCGCGCTGGTGCCACTAAAGAAGTCTTCTGATGCCGTCGTGCCCATGAAGGGCAGCTCCATGTGGGTGTGCGGATCGATACCGCCAGGCATGACGTAGCAGCCGCCGGCGTCGACGCGCTCGGCATCGGCGGGCACCGACAGGCCAGGACCGATGGCTTTGATCAAGCCGCCATCGCAAAAGACATCGGCGCGGAAGGAGGTCTCGCCCGTGACGACGGTGCCCCCTTGAATCAGAACTGACATGTAGCAGCCTCTCTGCTCGTGAAAGCGAGTTGGTAAAGCGAGTGCCGGGAGTTGTAGCGCTCCCGGGGCCGCTTGTCAGTCGCGGGTTACTTCACCGACCGGGCGCAACAAGGTTAGCCCGCAGCCGCTGTCGCCGATCCAGGCTACGCGAGCCAGGACACTGGGCTTGCCCTCACAGGTGAGAACGACTTCGCTGCCAAGCTCCGGAGCTTTGGAGGAGTGAGCGAAGAAGACACCGCGATGACTGACATTCTTTATGTATCCCGACCAACCAATTCCAGCCTGCCGAATCATGGCGGGCCCTCCCACTTCAATGCGATCCCCAACGCGTTTGTTGTCGTCCATGTCAGTCTCCTGCATGACACAACCTTAGCCTTGCGGCGCAAGCCAGCAAAAGCCCTATGTGAAGCTTCTTCGCGTAAATAGCGGCAGGGCGCACAGGAGCGATCCCCCGCTTTCGAGCAAGCAAGTGCCTGTGGGTGGCCCGCCTAAGCGTAGTTCCTAAAACTCGCTCGCAGCCAGCTCTGGTCGGCTGTCGCTGCCATCCTCCACAGGCTTGTAGATATCGATGTCGAGGCGCTCGCTGTACCAGGCCCCTTCCGGCGTGCTGAAGTGAATGCCAGGGCCGCGCTTCTTGCGAACCGAGACCGTCACCGAGAAGAAGCCATCGGCCTCGGGTATGCCCTCGATACTCATGGACTCCTGGTGGAAGTGCAGGCCCGGTGGCAGGGACCCGACGCGATATTCGGCCTCGCCCAAATCAGGACTGTGCATCGAAACCTGCGCCTTGAACTTCTGCCCGACCTGGCCCACGGATCGACTGATGTCGATGCTGCTGACGATGGGCATCGAGGAGGCCGTGCTCTTTGGTTCGGGGGCGCTGGTCGTGCACGAGGCGAAGAGAAAAACCAGAGCAGACGAAGCAAGCAGGGAATGAGTCATGTCCCCTGCGGCTGCAATGAGCATTCCGAGCAAAATCCCACATGTAGGGCATGCACTTGCGGCAACTTGTCAGGTCCAGGGCATGGCTGGCCGTGGGGATGAGCTCCCCGATCGGCCAGCGCCAACCCATGTCGAAGCGTGTCGCCGACGCCGCGCAAGGCTTTGGGCCCGCCATCGGGCCAAGGGCGCGGCTCGCCAGACTCGCTAGTTGGAGGGCAAACGCAAAAGCGTGCGAACGGTCTGCTGGAGGTTTTCCTCGGTGGCCTTGATGGCCTCCTCTGCCGTCGGCGCACCGGTCACGCGCATCAGCTCATTGTCGGAGGACACCGAGTAGCGACCCACCAGGGCCACACAGGAGTTGAGGGGCATGCGCAGCTCGGAGGGGTCATGTCCGATGATCGCGCCCAGGCGCTTGGTGATTTGCTCCATGAAGGGACCATTGGTGGTCGCTTCTCGACGAGCGTCGAGCTCGCCATTGGCGATGACGTCCCGCATGAGCAGTCGAACGG
>JAHEAK010000360.1 GCA_024642805.1 Kofleriaceae bacterium
CGCTGCTCTTGGAGCCGTCTGGGGCGCCACCAACGTGACTCGAAGCCGCAAGATTTTTGCGATGCGTATCGAGCGAGCCAAGGTCCGCAGCGCGCTAACTGAATTCGCGCAGGCCGCGACCGGTGAAAATAGCATCGTCGATATCGTGGCGCGTGCATCCGAAGTCGCAAGGACTAGCTTCGGCGCGCATCGCTTCGTGCTCTTGCAGGAAGAGGAGAATGGCTGGGTGGCAAGTCAGCCTGTCGGACCTCCCCCACCGCCGGTTCCCTCGTCGTTGCGGGGCCTCTTTGGCTGGTTCAAGCACAATCCGCCCTTGGCCTGCGAGAGCGAGCTTGCCAAAGGTGCCTTTGGCGCCATGCGCTCGCCCCTACAGACCTTGATGGACACATACGCCATTGATGTCGTCATGCCCTTGGTGCACCAGGATGGTCTGCTTGCGGTGGTAGGTATGGCCATCGATCGCAAGCCAAGCTTCCTCGACAAAGAGCTGCTGCGTATCTTCCGCTTGGAAGTGACGGCAGCGTGCGCCAACGTGCGCTTGCATCACAAGGCCTCGCACTTGTTCTCGTTGGCCGCCGAGGTCGCCATGGCACACAACATCGAGTTGGCCATGGTTCCCGACACGATGAGCGGAGCGATTGGCTCGTTTCAGTGGACGGGCCACTTTGCGGCCTCCGGCAAGGCCAGCAGCGACTTTTGGGGCATCTACCCACTCGAGGGCGACAAGATCATGGTGGTCATTGGCGACGCCGTTGGTCGCGATCTCGCGGGCACGATGGTGTCTGCTGTGCTCAAGAGTGCTTGTGACCAGGTCTTTGCCAAGCCCCTAAAGACCATCGATCCGGCGCGCTTGTTGACGATGCTCAACGACTCGCTCTTTCGGCCCAATCGGCCCGCGCTGGCCTCGTGCTCGGCGGCGCTCTTCGATGCGCGCTCGGCAACCATCGTCTATGCCAACGCCGGCCACCTACCGCCCTATTTGTTGCGCACCGAGAACACCGAGGAACGAGTTAGCGTTCTCGCAGGGGCGGGACCATTGCTCGGCGATCTCCCGGTACCAAAGTTCAAAAACCATGAGCTCTCGCTGTCGAAGAAGGAGAGCTACATCTTTCTGACCGACGGTCTGTTGGCGCCCCGCAACGGCGCTGGCGAGGCCTTTGGCTACAGTCGCTTCCAGCGGCTTTTGCGCACCCTGGAAGAGGGCGCGCCCGAGAGCGTGTGCAAAGCCATACTCGGCAGGATCGAGGCACATGCGCAGGAGCCTCGGCTGCGGGACGATCAAGCTCTCGTGGTCGTCAAGTGCCACTAGCGGCACGGCTCGTACTGCCGACAATGGCCTCGCTTTGCGCTTTCTAGGCGCCTTGGGCTCTGTCCTGGCACAGCCACCGGCGTGCTAGACTGGCGCCATGGCAGAGCATCTTTTCTTACGTGCCTGTAGGCGCCAAGCGGTCGAGCGAACTCCAGTGTGGCTGATGCGTCAGGCGGGTCGCTACATGCACGAGTACCGAGCCGTACGCAAGCGAGTCAGCTTCCTCGAGCTGTGCAAGACACCAGAAATCGCCTGCGAAGTGACCATGCAGCCGATGAACGAGTTTGGCTTCGACGCAGCCATTCTCTTCTGCGACATCCTTATTCCACTCGAGAAGATGGGCCTACACCTCGAGTTCACGCCGGCGCCCATCATCGACAACCCGGTTCGCGATAGAGCAGCCATCGAGAAGCTCGTCGTTCCGGATCCGGAAGCCGAGATGCCCTACGTCTACGAGGCGATTCGGCACATTCGCAGGGCACTGGGCGATACGGCGCCTCTTATTGGCTTTGCTGGCGCTCCCTTCACCCTGGCGACCTACGCCGTCGAAGGTGCTGGTTCTAAGAATTACCCCTATACCAAGACCCTGCTGTATAGCGCTCCTGACGCCGCGCACTTGCTGCTCGAAAAGCTCGCCCAGTGCTGCGCCACCTACCTCGAAGCCCAGGTTCGGGCCGGCGCCCAGTGCCTGCAGATCTTCGACAGCTGGGCCGGCATTCTGTCGCCACGCGACTTCAACGAGTTTGCTCTCGGCTATGCCAATCGCGTCATTCAGCTGCTGCACGATTCGCCGACATGGAAAGAGTCGCCAGTCCCGATCATCTATTTCGCCAACGGTTGCGCGCCATACATCGACCTGTTGAAGACCTGCAAGGCGGATGTGCTCGGCGTCGATTGGCGGGTCGATATCGGTCCGGTTTTCGACCAGCTCGGTTCGAAATTCGCGCTGCAAGGCAACATCGATCCCACCTGTCTCTTCATGCCCGAAGAGGGCCTGCGCGAGCGCATCAAGGAAGTGCTCGATGGGGTAGGCAATCGACCTGGACACATCTTCAACCTGGGCCACGGCATCCTGCCAAACACGGATCGCGAGCGCGTGCGCTTCCTGGTCAACACCGTCAGAGAGCTTTCGGCGAGATAGTCAGGTCGGTGTGCCCGCTCGAATCGCCATCATAGGAGCCGGTATCTCGGGTCTAGCGGCCGCGCGCGAGTTGGTCGCAGCAGGCCACGATGTGGAGGTCTTCGAAGCGGCCGATCGCGCGGGCGGCTTGCTCGAGGCCGAGTCCATCGATGGCTTCTTGATCGAGCGCGCCGCCAGCAGCTTCGTTCCGGCCGAGTACGGTGCCGAGGAGCTGTGCGTCGAGTTGGGTGTGGCCCTCGAAGATGCCTCGTCGAAGGCTCGCAAGCGCTGGGTCTACATCGATGGCGAGTTGCAGGAGGTGCCCAGTCGCGCCACGCAACTTCTCAGCAGCCCACTATTGAGCTGGCGCGGAAAGTTTCGGGCGCTGGCCGAGCCTCTGCAGCCGAACAATCCTGGCGCCGATGAGTCGATCGCTGCCTTTTGCTCTCGGCGCCTCGGAGACGAGGTCACACGAGCGCTCATATCTCCCTTCGTGATGGGTGTCTTTGGCGGCGACGCCAGAGTTCTCAGTCTGCGCGCCTGCTTCCCACGGCTTGCCGAGCTCGAGGCGCGCGGAGGTCTGGTTCGAGGAGTGGCGGCCAACAAGGTAGAAGCGGTGCTCTCGCGCATGCAGGGCGCGGCCAGTTCCAAACGCGGCCACCGGATCGTTGCTCCCAAAGCTGGCGCGACGGGCCTCATCGAGGCCTTGGCTGCCTCGCTTGGCGATCGCATTCACTACGGTACCTCCATCGCCAGCATCGAGCGCGAGGGCCGCGAGCAGATCCTTCATGATGCCAACGGTCAGCACCATCACGCCGACGTCCTCGTGCTGGCGACGCCGGCGCCGGTGACGGCCTCACTCGTGGAACCCTACGATGCGGAGATGGCGCGCACGCTACTCGAGATACCTTACGCGCCCATGTGCGTGGCTGCTCTGGGCTACCGCGGGCGCGTCTCTCATCCACTCGATGGCTTTGGTTTCCTGGTCGCGGAAGACGAGTCGCCGCGCATTCTGGGGGCGGTCTTCGAGAGCAGTGTGTGGAGCGGGCGTGCCCCTGCGGGCGGCGCTTTGGTGCGGTGCATGCTGGGCGGAGCTGGCGATCCAGAGATTCTTGAGCTATCCGACCAAGAGATTGCCGATCGCGCCGTCGCCGATCTGGGCACGACCCTAGGACTGAAGGAAGAGCCCGATCTGCGTCACGTCATTCGCTGGCCACGGGCGATTCCGCAGTACACCATCGGTCACGTTGAACGCGCCAAGCGCATCGAGGCCGGGGCAAGCGCTCTCGGCATCGTGGTCGCCAGCAACGCACTTTGGGGCATCTCGGTCAACGAGTGCATCGCCAAGGCCAAGAAGGTCGTGCAGCAAGTGGCAGCGCGCGCAGGGCTTGCCCTCCTCGTACTCGCCACCTTGGCCCAAGCATCGGCGTGCGGTCCCAAGAACAAGGGAGCGGCCAATCTGCATTCTGATGCCGGCTCGACGCAGGCAAACGCACCAGCCCAAGACCCAGACGCAAGTGTCGTCGCCGAGCCAGGCATGCCCAGTGATCGCGGCAAGGTTGAAATTTTCGCCCGATGGTTGTGGCCGCCGGCCGAGCTTCGTCGCTCCCCTGGTCGCAACGCCTGTGGCCTGGCTCGCTCACCGGCTCTGGAAGTGGAGCTCATGGGTGGCTTGCACGACGTCGTGGTAAGCAGCACCGAGGGGCAGGGACCGAGTCTTGCCGAGCTGGCCATACACGATTGTCGCATTGAGCCTCGTCTGGTCGCCTTGGGTCTTGGGCAGAGCTTGGTGGTCACCAACATGGATGAGACGCCTCATGAACTCGTCATCGAACGCCTCGATGACAAGGGTGCGGTTGCCGAGCAGCTTGGCCGCATGCCCATGCGAGTGATAGGTCATCGCTATGGCTATCAACCGAGCGCCAGCGGCGTGCTTCGCCTGCACAGCCAGAGCGACCCGCAGGACTACGCCTACGTGCTCGTCACCGAGGGAGCAGCGGCGGTTAGTTCAGAACGTGGCACGGCGGCACTGGAGCTGAGCCCTGGCGCTCATGTGGTGAGCCTCTGGCATCCGCCCGTGCGAGCGAACGGCCCCGGGTTGCGCGCCAGTGTGCAGGTGGATATCGCCGCCCAAAAGCGCCAGAAGCGAACTGTCGACCTCGGAAAGCCGCAGTAATGGAGTGGCGCTGTCGACAGGAAATCGAGGACGCACTTTGGTCAGCTGCGCGCGAGCTATTGCCAGTGAGCGCGCTCGACCGCAAACGTTTGTTGCGCGCCATCACCGAGCGAACCGCCCTGTACACCACCCAGCGGGATGAGTTGCAGGATGTGGCTGGTCTCGTTCAGCCAGCTTCGGATCTGGCTGCTCGCTCGCTCTTCTTCACGGTGGCCGATGCCGCCAAGATCGCCATTCCGCTGAGCGAGTTGGCAAGTCGCTCCCTCCTACCCAAGGGCGAGCGCTGGCGAGTACTGGATCTTGGGGCCGGAGCGGGCGCCATGGGCCTGGGCGTCTTGTCCTTTGCGGCCGATCATCATCCTGGTATCGCGCTCGACATCGATGCCGTCGATGTCGACGAAGCGGCCCTGCAAATCTACTCGGCCGCCCTACAGCGCCTTCCCCATCAGAGCCTCGAGTTAGGCACGAGCAGCATCACCTGCCGTGGCGCTTCGACGGCCCAACTCGAGGTGGCCGAGTCGAGCTACGACCTGGTATTGCTCGGCAGTATGCTCAACGAGCTGCCGGCCGCAGATGCAACCAAGCTGGCAAAGCGGGCCATGACCGCTCTGCGACCCGGGGGAGCCGTCATCATCATAGAGCCAGCGCTGCGCGAGACCAGTCGTCGACTGCACGAGATCCGCGATGCATTGCTAGCGAGCGGCACGCACATCTTTGCGCCGTGCACGCGAACACAGGCTCCGTGCCCGGCTCTGCTCGACGAGCGCGATTGGTGCCACGAGGATAGGCCAGGGGTGCTGCCCAATCGCGCTCGGCAGCTCGCCCAGAGCACCGGGCTCCGCGATGGCGGCCTGAAGTTCTCCTACCTGGTTGCGCGCCACGAGCCAGACGCATTGGTTGAAGCCACCGATACGGGAGAGGCGCTGCGCGTGGTTTCACAGCCGCAGCGGAGCAAAGGACAGCGCAGCTGCTTTGCCTGTGGTCAGAAGGGCCGCTTGCGGGTTCGTCTGCTCAAGCGCAATCGCAGCGATCGCAATCGACTCTTCGAGCGTGCGCATCGCGGGGACGTGGTCATCACCGACAACGAGGCCTGGCCAGACGACGAGATCTGCGACATCGCCAAGACCCAGGAGCTCGTGCTCTTGCGGCCCGCGAACGACGAGGACTAGCGGGCGGCGTGCGCACAGCTAGCGCCAGTCCTCAGGCCTGGCGGCGAGCACAGCGCTCTAGCTCGAAGGCGCGCTACTCTTCAGAAGAATTCTTGTCGCCCTTA
>JAHEAK010000361.1 GCA_024642805.1 Kofleriaceae bacterium
TCGCGATCGGTGGTGGGCATGACCTGAACGGCTGCTCGTGGCAAACCCGCTTGCTCGAGGCCAACGCCGATGGCCGCTCCCAGGGCCTGGTTGGAGTGAAATGCCTCTTTGCCACCCCGCAAGATGACCGCGTTCCCGCAGCGCAGACAGAGTGCGGCGGCATCGCTGGTGACATTGGGACGGCTCTCGAAGATCATCGCCACGACCCCGAGTGGGATGCGCACGCGATCGACGATGAGGCCGTTTGGGCGAACGCTGTGGCTGACCTGTTGGCCGATGAGATCCTCTTGTTCGGCAACGTCGGTGACGGCGCGAACCAGGCTGGCGATGCGTTTGTCGTCGAGCTTCAGGCGATCGAGCATGGCACCCGAGAGCCCCTGGGCCGCCTCGCTGGCGATGTCGAGCTGATTGGCGTGCAGAATTTCTTCGCGCTGTGCGGCGATGGCCTTGGCGATGGCGAGCAGAGCCTGGGTGCGTTGCTGCGCACTGCTCTGCGCCAACTGCCTGGAAGCGAGATGCGCACGCTCGCACAGCTGGACGACGCTGGACCCGGAAGAGCTAGGCCCCGAAGAGCTGACGGTATTCGAGATGTTGGGCAGAGATGTATCCAGGGTGTCACGGTGACTACGTGACTGCGCGCAATTACAAGAGAACTAGGTCGTCGCGATGAACGACTTCGTCCAGGTACTTGTACCCCAATAGTGCCTCGATATCGCTGCTTCTGCAACCGCAGATCTTGCCGAGCTCCTCGGAGCTATAGCCAGCCAGGCCGCGGGCAAAGACGCCCTTTTCCGGGTGTACCAGCGATACCAGCGCGCCGACGCCAAACTCGCCTTGCACCCGGACCAGGCCAGCAGGCAGGAGACTGCGCCCCTTGCTGGTCACCGCTAGATACGCGCCATCGTCGACGTGCAATTCGCCGGCGGCTTTGGCGCCGTAGGCAAGCCAGTGTTTGCGACTGCCAATGCTCTGGCCATCGGGGACGAAGAGCGTGCCGACGTCCTCTCCACTAAGAGCTTTTCCTAGTATGCCAGGGCGCGCTCCTGCGACCACCAGCGTCGGTATGCCAAAGCGAGCCGCGTTCTTGGCCGCCATCACCTTGGAGGCCATGCCCCCCGAGCCGACACCAGAGGCAGAGCTGGCTACCGCGACAGGACGAGCCTGTGCCTCGACGTCAGTGACCAGAGGTATTCGCACGCCGCCCTTGGCTGGATCCGCGTCGTGCAGACCGTCAACATCGGTGTAGATGATCATCGCGTCGGCCGAGACCAGATTGCAGATCATCGCCGCCAGCTGATCGTTGTCGCCGTATTTGATCTCATCGACGGCGACGGTGTCGTTCTCGTTGATGACCGGGTGCACGCCGGCGTCGAGAAGGGCGCGCAGCGCGTGACGGGCGTTGAGAAAGCGCGAGCGGCTGCTCAAGTCGTCGTGGGTGAGCAGGATCTGGGCGATGTGCTTGCCATGGGCGCCAAAGGCGCGCTCCCAGTGCTGGATGAGACGGCTCTGACCGATGGCGGCGGCGGCTTGCAAGGAGGGCAGGTCGGTCGGGCGCTTGGCCAGGCCGAGCACGCCAAAGCCGAGGGCAATGGCGCCAGAGCTCACGATGACGGCTTCGATCTTGCGGTCGCCAAGCGCGTTGAGCTCGTTGGCGATAGCGGCGGGTCGCTCCGCCGGCGAGGCCGCGAGCAGACTGGAACCAACTTTTATGACGATGCGTTTGGCTCCGCCGAGGTAGAGCTTGCGCAGCTCGAGAGGCGTCTTGCTGGTCATTGCGAGTCTTCTTCGCGCCGGGCGGCGCACAGCATGTCGAAGGTGTCGATGAGGTTGTCGAGATAGGGATTGCGATCCGCGGCCAGCTCGAGCTCGATGGCCAGTGCGGAGCGAGCAAGGAAGCTCTTGTCGGAATGAAGCTGCAGCTCGAGGTCTTCATCCACGACCGTGGCGGCTTCGACTTCGCTATCACCGCCGAGCAACTTGGCGAGGCGCCCGCCGCTAATGAGATCTGCCACCTGCACCGGCTTGCGCACGCTGGCCTTGACCGTCGCTAGCAATCCGCGTCGAAACAGGTGTCGGCTCAATCCACCCGAGGTCTCGCTGCGCGCCTTATCCATGAGAGCCCGAAGCTCTCGACCCGAGTCGCCGCTCAGCCCAAGACCAACGTGCACGCGCGCGCAGTAGTGATCGAAGAGAGTGGCGATTTCGAAATTTCGAGCGGCTGCCTGTGCACGTCGAGCCGCTAGCACTGCAATGACCAGCTTCTTCCACTGCCGCGACATGATGCGAAAGACCAGGCCGCCTCCGACTAGATCGTTCCACTTGGGCGGTGTCTCCAGGCCGTCGGCGATGGCGCGCAGAGCCTCGTCGTCAATGTCGACACCCCTCCGCTCGGCAATGCGCCGCAGGGTGCTGCGCCGAATCGATGACACCAGCCAGTCGTCGAGCATGGGCACGGGCACGGCGCCTGCGATGGCTGCGGCCAACGAGCGCCCGATGATGCTGCGTCGATTCTCTGCCAGGTACTCGCGGCTGCGAACCAACTCTTGGCTCATTCAGCGTCACCGGTCAGGCTGGGAGTGGGTGCTTTGCGCGCTGGTGGTGCGATGCGATCGAGGAGTGCGTCTCGCTCGGAGAGTTCGCGCCTGCGAGGCGGGATTTGCATCTGCAGCTCTTCGGCAGGCGCTGCGATGGCCCGCGAGTGGCCAAGCTCGCCGATCGTGCGCTCGGCTTGTAGCTCCATCGTGAACTGGCGAGCGTCGCGCACAAAGGAGATTCCGCCGTGGAAGGCTAGCTGCAACACAGCGCCCGTCTCGACGTCGATGAGTGCGCTGCCTTCCAGCGATGCCACCTTGATCGAATCGCGCCATTTGCGCTGCTCGAGAGTCTCCGGGGACGAGGACAAGGGCTGCGGCGCTAATGCCAGCGTCACCTTGTGCACGGCGCGGCCGCCCTCACTGGCGGCGCCGCCGTCACGCACCTCGAGCTGCTTGGCGAGCAGCTCCAGGTAGTCGCCTGAGACCCCATACATCTCGTTGCGAATCTCTGCGGCCTCGCTTTCGCTCTGCGGGGCGCGCGCGTGATACAGGCCGTATCGAGGACGCAGATAGAGCCTGCTGCCATCGAAGATGGCGTGACGGCCGTAGTCCATCGAGTTGTCGAGGGTTGCAGCGAAGCGATCTTCGCCATCGAGATCGAGCACGAGCGCATCGCTCAACTCCTCGACTGTGGCGGCGCCCTCGCTGACCTTGACGCTGGAGCTTGCTCGCACCACATGCGCACCGAGCTTGTCGCCGACCCAGCTGTGCGGCAGCTGCGCCGCGTGCAAGAAGGCCATCGCGTCGCTGCTCGCCTCGTTGAGATCGACTTGTGGGCTGACAGCTACCGGTGAGATGACGAGATTGCCGAGTTGCTCGTCAGGGCGTCCCTCGCCTTCGCCGGAGCAACCAAGGCCAAAGGCACACGCGAGCGCCAGTGACATCCGCCAGCAGGGCCGAATCGCATGTGCGAGCATAAGGGATTCATAGCTTTCTCGACGGCGTGGGTCAACCGCGCTACCGTGTGCGCAACACTTGTGAGGGGCACGCGATGATAGAGCTAGATGCCGAGCAGTGGCTTGCGCTATCGACGAGCCCCGCGGCCTATGCCTTCGCCGCGCTCTTTGGAGCCCTGTGGGGAAGCTTCGGCAACGTGTGCATCTATCGCATGCCGCCCAGCGATGAGCATCCGAGGGGCCGCTCGGTGGTGGCGCCCGGTTCGCACTGTTTTGCATGCGGCGCGGCGGTGCGCTGGTACGACAACGTGCCGCTCCTGAGCTTTCTGTGGTTGCGGGGTCGTTGCCGAGACTGCAAGGCTGAATTTTCGCCCCGCTACCTCCTGGTCGAGGCCGCCAGCGCGATGCTCTTTGCCGCCGCCTACTACTACGTCGTCGCCATCGTCATGGTCGATGCACGACCGGGCGCGCAGCTTTTGCAAGTGGGCGTGTTGTGGGCCTTTCTGTGGACACTCCTGGTCATCACCTTCATCGATCTCGACCATCAGTTGATCCTCGACAAGCTGACCTATCCCGCCATCCCGATCTTTTATGGCTTGGGCATGCTCTTGCCGGATGCCGAGTGGCAGCGCGGCTTGATAGGCATGGCGGTTGGCTATGGTCTGATTCGCGCCATATCCGATGGCTTCTATTACCTCACCAAACGCGAAGGCATGGGCTATGGCGACGGTAAGCTGCTCGCTATCATCGGTGCGCTCTACGGTTGGCAAGGTGTCTTCGTGTCGCTCTTCCTCGGCTCGCTGCTCGGCTCCATCATCAGCATCGCGATCTTGCTCGTGACAGGCACCCGGGAGGAGGAACTCGAGCCGGCCACTACGGCCGCGTCCAGCCTAGAACAAGGGCCCGCTGATCAAGATGGGACCTCGGAGCTCGGTGGCGCCAACGATGAGCAAGAAGTCGAGGAGAACCTGTCGTCTCGACAACGTTTGGGAAGGGTCGCGGTGCCTTTTGGGCCTTTCCTGGCCATGGCAGCGGTCATTTATGTCTTCACCGAGAGCTACTTGCGCTTGCGTTTCTTCACGCTCTGGGACTAGGGCGCTGCGGCCATTGGCACCTCTTGCCCACACCCGGCTTGCTTGTGGGTGTGGGATTGGACACCGAAGTCCGGCGGCTCCTATACTTTAGGAGCGCTCGGGTAGGGCACAGGGAATCGGTGGCAGCACTTCGCATGAAACAACGAGGCTTGCGTGACTAAACGGTCCTTTGCCGGCTACCTCTGTGAGGAGAGTCTGTCCATAGGTCTCTTTGGCGAGTGCTTTCTGGGTGAAAATCGTCAGGGTGGGCGAGCCCGGGTCACCGTCGTTGATCAGAGATTATCGCAGCGCGAGCGCTTCGCCAGCACACTCGCTCGCTACGGATCCCGACTTGCGGATCTGGTTCACCCGCACATCGTCACCACCCAGAAAGTCGGCAAGGGCAAAGACGGCATCTTGGTGCTGATTGCCTCCGACGTCGATGGGGCCGTCGAGCTCAAGACCCTCATGGAGCAGCTCGGCAAGGTGCCACAGGAGATTGCCCTCAGCATGGCCATGGGTGCCCTACGAGGCCTGTCTCACGCTCATGAGCACGGCATCGTCCATGGCGGCGTGCACCCGCGCAGCGTGCTTATCGACAGCAAGGGCGTGAGCAAGCTGAGTGACTTTGGGTTGGCCAACGCCCTGGCGACGGCAGCAGCAAGCGCGGATGATTCGGAGCTACTCTCGGGACTTCGTGGCTATGTCGCTCCTGAACTGGCGCTCGGCCAGGAGCCAGATCAGTCCAGCGATGTCTATGCGGCCGGGGCACTTATCTCCTGGCTACTCTGGAATCAGCAAGCGCCACCCGATGGGGTTCACGACTCGCTGGCAGAGGTGCTGCGTGGCGCGCTGGAAACCGACAGCGAGCGGCGCTTCGAGAATGCCACTGTGTTCGAGAACGCACTTCGCTCTGCCATCGACGACTCGCAACTGCCGGTGGCGTCACCTAGCCAGGTTAGTACTTTTCTTAGTGAGAGCGCCGAGGCCCTCGATTCCGGCTTGGACGCGGAAACCGAGGATTTGCTTGCCGGTCTCGGGCTTGCCGACGGCGCGGGGCCGCCCGCCAACCCCTCTCTTGACGACGCGCTAGCCGGCCTTAGCGACGAGTTCCTCGGTCTCGAGGACAATGTCGACGAAGTGGACCCGAACGAAATCACCATCGCCAACTACGGCGCCGAGGCCGAAGGCGGTGACTACGAGGATGAGCTGACCACCGTCGATCCAGCCGAGCCGGCGCCGAAAGTGGATCCGGTCGAGGCCATCATCCGCAACAACCTTCCTCCACCGGCGATGATTCCGAC
>JAHEAK010000362.1 GCA_024642805.1 Kofleriaceae bacterium
GCACAAGATGGCACTCTCGGCGCTGCAGATATCAAAGGCACCATCGAGCTGTGGCGCGACGTTCACGCAAAGAGAATTGCACCGAGGATCAGAGTTCGGATCGCTTCCGCCATCACCAGAGCCGCCCGTGCACGCCACAAAAAGAGCAGAGCAAAACAACAAGGGAAGAGGCCATGGCTTGGTCATCGACATGTCGGCGAGCCTAGTGCGAGCACCTACGTGCTTGCAATGCCGAGGTGAGATCGGGCGCTCTTCTCAGCCAGTGACGTGTGCCACCTCCTGTGGTTTCGGGCGGCTAGCACGGCACGGCATGGCCGTCGCATTGCGACGAGCTTGAGCGCTCGTGATATCGTGTCGCGATGCACAAAGCTCAAACCCTCTCGCTCGCGTGTTGCGGATTGTTGTGTGCGGCACTCAGTGCGGGCCCTTTCGCTGGTTCTGCACAGGCCAAGAAGAACAAGAAGCAACACGGCTATGTCGGCCCGCATCCGATTTCCGATAAGGCCAAGGACGGCTATTGCTACATCGAGGTGCCGCACGTGCACGCCTCCGGGCCACCGGCCAAGCACCGGCCCTTGTATCGCGATCACCGCGGCGACAGTCAGTTCATCGCGGACCCCGAGCCCTATGGCTACGATGGCGAGACCACGGCCTACTATGGTCACCATCCCGTCGCCGTCGAAGTCCTGGTCGGCGCGCAGCCACGTTATGAAGCCGGGCAGGGGCTGGAATACTGCTACCTCAATGGGCCGCACTACCACGCCTTCGCCCCCCAACCTGGTCTCACCTTCGAGGCCAAGGGCGGCGTACTCTGGTACATCGGCGAGTTGCCACAGGCCTACGTCGAGGCCAAGCCGCTCTATGTTCCGGGCAACGTGGTCTATGCCAGTGTCGAGGTCGAGCATCCAGTGGTCGAGATCGATGTTCCACCCGTGGGCTACGTCGGCCCCGTGCTCGAGGTGCATATGCACGGACATGATCATGGCCGTCATTGGGATCACGATGGCCACGGTGAGGTCGAGGTCTCGGGTCACGTTGGCATTGGAGTACATGTCGAGGCTCCATCCCTGCAGATCGGTATCGGTCTACCCGGCGTCGTGATCGTCGATGACGATCATCATCACAAGCACAAGCACAAGAAGCCCAAAGGCTTCAAGCGTCACAAGGGACGGCACTAGAACATGCGCGCACGACGACGCGGCGTTTCGGCCTTTGGCCTGCTCGCAGCCCTCGCCGCATGTGATGGCGATGGCAAGGCCGACTTTGCCAAAGCTGACGAAAGCTGGATGAGCAGCATCGGTAAGGTGGAGCTCGCCGTTAGCGAGGATTCACAAAAGATAGGCACTGGCGATTGTCGGACCGGCACCGTTGCGGCTCTGCACGTCGACCTGTGCCTGTACAAAGATGCCTTGAGCGCGGATGCCGCGCGCAATGAAGGTCTGGAACGAATCGGCAGCGCGACTGGTGTGGCGCTGGTTCGTGGCAGCACTCTCTTGGTGGTCACCGATCCTGGCCTCGTCGACCCGCACGGCAAGCTCATCAATCGACTGAGCAAGACCTTCCTCGAGCCGAAATCGGCCAAGTAGGCTCGGCGGGCTAGAAGTTCGCGCTGGCCACAAAACCTGGCCAGCGCTGCATGTAGTCAATGAAGGTCGGGCTCAGTGCTCGCTCTGCCAATTGTCTGGCGCTCATGGGCGGCCGCTCGGGCTGCCAACCTTCTTCGGCGGCATCGATGGGCCAAGAGGGGTTGCAGATCGCGGCACGACCCACGCCGATGAGGTCTGCCCCCTGCTGCATAACGGACAGCGCGTCATCGACGGTCCAGATGCTGCCAGTGGCGACGAGCAATGCATCGGGGCCCACGGCCTCGCGGAAGTAGGTGGTGAGCATTTTCTTGGACTCGGTATACTTCTGAGGAGCCTTGAAGGAGTCCCAGTTGGAAACATGCAGGAAGTCAACGCCATCCTCGACCAACCACTTGGCGACTTGCAAACTATCGTCGAGGTCGACACCTTGATCGGCTACTTCGGGTGAGATGCGCACACCGACGATGAAGCTCTCGTCGGTGGCGGTCCGACACTGGCGCAGGATTTCTCGCAGGAGGTGGGCGCGGCGTGCCAGCGATCCGCCCCATGCATCGGTGCGAGTGTTCGTGATCGTGCCAAGGAATTGCGTCAAGAGGTAGCCATGGGCACCATGGATCTCGACGCCGTGGAAGCCAGCCTCTTGCGCGCGCACAGCGGCGGCGACGAAGTTCGCGATGAGGCGCTCGATGTCCTCAGTGGTCGCTGCTCGCGGTCGCTCAAAGCCGGCGAAGCTCAGCTCGAACTCACTAGCACTCCACGGCTGCTCACCGGTGAGCGAGCGGGACGAGCGCACGCCGCCATGATAGAGCTGAGCGAGAGCCACGGCACCCTCGGAGCTGAGGGCGCTGGCAAGTGTTCGCAGACCGGGGAGCAAGCGATCGTCGAAGATGCCAAGCTGACCGGCAAAGCCTTTGCCATCTTCGCTCACGTGCGCAGCGCAAGTGGTCACAATGCCAAAGCCGCCCTTGGCTCGGGATCGCAGCCAACGCAGTTCGTCGTCGCCGAGCGTGCCATCCTCGTGACTCTGGCGATTGGTCATGGCCGGCAAGAGCACACGGTTGCGGGCAAGGACGCCACGTTTGTTGAATTCGATAGGCTCAAGAAATGCCGGAGCGGTCATGAAAACAGGCTACCCTTTAGCTGCTATGGCGAACAAGAAGCGCAGTCCAAAACGCAGTGAACAACTGCAAGCACGCAAGCTGGACAGCAAGCTGGTCAAGATCGGTAACGACAAGGCTCGTCTCTTCGTGCTCAGCCCCGGTGGCTCGAGGCTCCATCCCATGGAGGTTGGCAGCACGGCGGTCATCGAAGGGCGTGCAGCGAGCGTGCCCTGTCCGCAGTGCGACGGTCGACTTGCGGTCAAGGATCACTCCGTCGATCGTCAGGGCAAGGTCGCGCTCAGGCGCGTCAAGTTGCGCTGCGTGGACTGTGCCTCGCCGCAGAGCATGTGGTTCCGCGTGGCGCCACCGCGCCCAAATTAGCTGGCGCTGGTTCACGCGCTAGTTCACGCGCTAGTTCACGCGCTAGTTCACGCGCTAGTTCACGCGCTAGTTCACATTGACGCCGATACCGAGACTAGCGAATCGGCTGCTCGTGCCGGCATTGAGATCCGCGCGCAGGTCGAGCACGAAGGAGCCTGAGCGAAGGAGCGCGTAGCTCGCGCTTGCATTGAGTCCCGCTTCGAGCCCGACGTTGGCGAAGCCCGGATCGAAGGCGAGAATCATGGCTGGGCCCGCTCGCAACGAAATCCTGGTTTGTGGCCACCAGACGGCACCCAGTGACCAGGATTGGCCAATCGCTCCACCCTCGCTGTCGAGCCCGGCCGCCAGTGAGTAGCTACCAACCATGCCGATGCGCGGACCGAGCATGCCGCCAATGTAACCGCCACCCGAGGGCAGAGGCGTGCCGGTGTCGTCGAGTCTGCCCAGACCCGCATGCATTCCGAACAAGATGCCCCAGCGCAAATTGGCTGCGTCCGAGGGACCCCAGCGAAGCGATGGACCTTCGATCGTTTGCACGGTGCCACTCTTGTCGACGTAGGCGTTCACATCGATAGTGTGTTCACTCGTTGTCCCGCCGCGAACTTCGCCGTAGGCGTCGAGCCCCTCAGGGCCAATCTTGAGTTGCGCCTGAGCGGAGGGCAGGGCCGTGTGCCGAGTGGTGTGGCTGTAACGCAACCTGGTGAGCGCGCCCATCTCTTGGCTCTCGGCGGGCTGTCCCCACTCACTTTGCAACTCGCTGGCGCTGCGACCGCGCCAAGAGGCGTTGATTCCCTGGCTGGCCTCGTGCCCGTGGTAGCAAGCGCCGGGGAGTAGAGCGAGCAGAAAGGCACATCGACTGGCAAGCTTCATAGACCGATCATAAGTGCTCAGCTGCTCGTGATGCGGAGAGCGCGGCCCTTTTCCAACTCCAAGCGCCGCTTGCCGAGAGCTTGCCGAGAGCTTGCCGAGAGCTTGCCGAGAGCTTGCCGAGAGCTTTCTTGTGCGGGGCCGCCTGGCCCAGCTCGCCGCTGCATGTGACGAGTGTCCTTTGCACTGGCTAGTGGGGGCGCCGGGGTGCTGAGACGATCTGTCGTGAGAGTACGCGTGCTTAGCGGACGCAGGCCTCGGCATCGGACCTGCACTGTGCACCGGGCATGAGCTCTCCTATGAGGATACTGGCCTGCCTCTTTGTGCTTGGCCTAGGTGCGTGTGATGGCAGCGGCCTGGATGCCGAACCCTGTGCGGGTGGCAAGTGCGACGACCCGAGCCAGCTGAGCGCTGGTGAGTTGATGCCGCGCGCCCCTGAGACCTCGGGCGCTATCAACATGAGTCGCAACCAGAGTAGCTGGCTCTTCGAAGTCATCGGCGACAAGGGGGAAATCGTCTTGCTCTCCCAAAACTATACACAGCGCGACTCCGCCCTCGCCGGCGTCCTGAGTGTCGAGGACAATGGTGTGCTGGCCGAGCGCTACGTCGTGCGTCAGAGTGATGCCGGCTGGGCTTTCGAGCTGCGCGCTGCCAACAACGAGGTTTTGGGCGACAGCCAGCTCTTCTCGAGCCAGGCCGAAGCTGATGCAGCCGTCGTCACCACACGTGATCTCATCGCCGGCATCGTGCAATACAAGGCGGCGCTCAACACCGGCGCGGCCTTCCAGCTTGGGCGACAGAGCAGCGCCTGGAACTTCGAACTTCGCGACGCCGAGGGCCAGCTGCAACTTCGTTCGCAAGAGTACTCGCGACGTCGCGATGCCATCACTGGTATCGAATCGGTTCGCAACAACGGCAAGAACCCGGCTCGCTACACCATCGTCGACCAGCCCGTGCGCTTCGTGCTCAAGGCCAGCAATGGTCAGGAAATCGCAGAGAGCGCCACCACCTTTGAAAACCGCGAGGCAGCGCAAGCGGCCATTACGCAGATCCAAGCCCTCTTGCTCAGCGAGCGCGTGGCAAATCCCTGGTAGTCGAGAAAGACCTCATCATGAAATTCGCAAGCACACGATTTGGACTCTCTCTCGCCCTCCTGGCTGGACTCGCTGGCTGTGACGCCTCGAGCCTTGGTCTAGCTGACGAGGGCAGCGCCGACACCAGCGTTGGCAAGGTCGAGCAGGCCATCACCGACGTTCCTCACACCGACGTCGAGAAACAGTCCATCGGCAACTGCTGGCTCTATGCCGAGGCCACATGGATCGAGTCGATGAGTCTGGCGGCCAACCCCGCCGAGCCCCTCGACCTGTCGCAGTCCTACTGGACCTATTGGCATTGGTTTGATCAAATTACCAACGGCACTCCACCTGCCAAACTGCAGACGGGCGGCTTTCAGTTCCTCGCCAATGCCATCGTGCGCGACCGCGGGCTCATGCTGGAATCCGACTTTTTGCCTGAAGATGGCGAAAGCGAAGCGTCCAGTCGCCAGGCCTCGGCCTTGGCAACGATCAACGAGGCACTTGCCCGTGGTGATTTCGCGTCGGCCAGCAGCAAAGAAGTTCGCGCGGCCTTCGACCAGGCCTGGGGCCTCGCCCCGGAAGTCATAGCGCAGCTCGACACCGCCTTTGGCGAGGATGGCGAGCAGACCTTGCGCCAGGGTGCTGACATCAGCACCACCCAGATCATCGATCCAGCGGCGACCAAGGTGCAGTTCACCCAGGCCGGGCAGGGCGCAGCCATTGAAGGAACTGTGCTGGATGCTATCTCCAGCTGGCAAGAAGTTCGCTATCCCTTCGACGTGTCGCAGCGTCGCGCCTTCTTGCGCCGCATCTAGCGCGCCTTGCACGACAAACAGCCGG
>JAHEAK010000363.1 GCA_024642805.1 Kofleriaceae bacterium
CTTGATCGACGGCGACGAGGTCGGCAATGCACCCGACACCATCGATGAAGTGGCCGTCGGTCCGCACCAGGTCGAAGTCATCAAGGAAGGTTTCGAGGTCTTTGAGGCCTGGATCGAGGTCGAGAAAGGCGAGACGGTCACCGTCGAAGTCGAGCTCGAGGAAGATCCTGATGCCTCGTATGGCGATGACGACGATGACGAGAAGGTCAAGACCGGCGACGACGATGACGACGACGACGACGACGAGAAGGTCAAGACCGGCGACGACGATGACGACGACGACGACGTGGCTGGCGACGACGACGACGATGATGATGTCCCCGGTGACGATGACGATGACGATGACGACGACGACCTCGTTGGACCGGCGCCCACTAGCAAGGAGCTTCATCCCTACATCATTTTTGGCATCGGCCCAGAGGTTGGTAACCGCACCTTCGAATACGTGGTCGCCGCGGGCGTCAGCGACGCGCCCAACGTGCGCCCCTACGACGCCGCTCTGGTGCCGCTCGCTCGCATTCGCGCACAGGTCTATCCGCTGGCTGGTTCTGCCAATCCAGCGCTAGCTGGCTGGGGCTTCTCGGGCTCCTACGCCCAGGCCAAGACGGTTACCTCGCAAACGGGCGACAATCAGACTCTCGATACCAGTTGGAACGAGTGGGACGCTAGCTTGCGTTTCCAGTTGCGGCTGGGCAAGGCGCACGTCGCGGCAGAAGCCGGCTATGCCGGGCAGACCTTTGCGTTCACGGCCGGTGCCGGTGTTGGCAATCTCATAGATGAGGTGCCGGGGGTCGATTACCGCTTCACACGTATCGGTGGCGATGTTGGGCTTCAGTTCACGCCAAAAATGAGTGGTTGGGTCGGGGCCAACTACCGAATCGTGTCGAGCCTTGGTGGCCTTGGCCTGAAGTTCTTCGAGACCCAGGTCACCGCCTATGGCGGGCAGGCCGGTTTCAATTACGGCATCACGGATAACATTCAAGCGCAGCTCTTGCTCAACTTCTCCCACTACCAACACCTGTTCACGTTCAACAGCAACGGGTCCATGGCGCAGGCGGCGGGCACCGATCAGTTCCTGGGCGCGATGCTCGGCATCGCCTACCTTCGCTAAGGTTGCTTGCGCTCGACCTTGGCTGAGCGCAGACCATCGCCTGGCAGGGCGCTGAAGCTCCGCGTTTGCGCCATGCCCAACCAAGGATCGCTACCAGGCGTACCAAAGATCTCGGAATAGACCCGCTGGTTGAGCTGCGCAAAGTCCAGGTCAGGAGCACTCACGAAGATGTCGTGGACGGCACCGCGCAAGGCATAGGCATTGAGCAGCGTGTCGCCCTCGACCCTGCGAGCGATCTGCTGCACCATCATCTCGAGGGCATCGCCCTGTAGTGGCCTGGCAGGCGATGACCAATCGGTGGGACCCAAGTGCTCGATGAGCTGCCGGGTACTCTCACTGAGAGTCGCCCCGGCACCAAAGGTCGCCAGGAGGGCCATCGCGGTTGCAGGATTCACCTCGGTGGCGGCCCCTCTGCCTTCGAGCGCGCGTGCCATCGGCGCCTCCGTGGCCATCTTGGAGATGGTCAGCACCTCCGCGCCCATGAGCGTGCCAGTCGCCGGGCTCCGTCGAAATCGCCCCAGGATGGCGCGCTGGGCCGCGGGCAGCTTGGAAAAGCGCTCATCCTGTTGGCGCAGCGCCTCCTGGTGATAGCGGCGCAAGAGTGCAGCTCGGTCTTTGCCACGCGCATATTGCTTGGCCAGGTCCAGGCCGGCTTGCAGTTCTTCGATGAAGGCGTCGGGCGAGTACAGACCTGGTATCACATCCAAAGGCTTACCCTCTGGGCTGAGGATGTAGTGCGCGCTGTTGCCGGCGATGGTGCTGCGCATGACACGGCCATCGCCAAAGTCGACGGTGATCTTCGGGACCATCCGTTCGGAACTCCAGTGCAAGATGTAGTGCTCGCGCAAGACAGCACTGACCTTCGGATCAGCATACAAAATGGCGCGAAAGAGACGACTGTTGGCGCACGAGTAGTCCTCGTCGAGACGGCCGAGCATGCGCAAGGAAAGGATCGGCTTAGCGCTGGCGGCCGCGGCTGCCTTGGCAAGCTCGAGATCCGTGTACCAGTACAGTCGTGAATAGGTGGCGTAGCGTTGAGCGGCAATGGCATCGATGCGTTCGGCTTGGGCGAGGCGCTCGTCGCCTTCGGGCAGCGCGTCGTAGAGCGCCAGAGCCGCGCGCAAAGCCTCTGGGCCGCGCTTGCGGAGCGAGGCAACGCTCTCCTGCGCCGCGGCTACGCCTTCTTGTGCGGAGGCCACAGCTACCGTGTGGGTTGTCGCGGGTGGCGGGGCCACGGGGGCGTGGCCCTCACGTTCAGCCTTGCTCACGCCGCCAGAGCCATAGACGAGTGGCACGAGCGCGAGGAGGAGGGGGATGAAGACAAGGCTGATTGTTCGTGTGCGGGGACTCATCAGCTCAGAGTAGTACTGATGCGCGGTCTTGCGGGTAAGGCCTGTGTAAGGCCTTTGATGGCGAGGTCGCGACTAGCTCTTAGCGCTCGGAAGGGTCAGCACGAAGCATGCGCCACCCAAGCTACTGTCATGCACGCTCAGATCGCCTCCCTGTTTGCGAGCCAAGGCTCGCGCGAGCGCCAGGCCCAGGCCCAGGCCAGCGGGAGCGTCGTCACCTGAGCTCCGGCGGAAGGATTTGAAGATGTGTGAACGAGCGGCCCTGCTCACACCGGGGCCGGCATCGGAAACCGAGACTCGGGCGTACCCACCTTGCTCATCGACCTTGATGTGCATCCTGCGATCGGGATGATCGCGTGTGTATTTCTCGGCGTTGTCGACGAGGTTCTGCACGATGCGCGAGAGCGCGTCGTCGTCGTAGATCGCATCGAGCTCGTCGGGTAGTTGCAGTTCGATGAGCATGCCGGCACTCTCCAAAGGTCCACGCATGCGCTCGCAGATGTCGCCGACGCTCTTGGCGAGGTTCGAGCGCCTGGCGTGCATAGTGATGCCTGTCTTCTCCATTTGACTAAAGTCGAGGACGTTGGAGACCACACGTCCAAGGCGCTGCGCTTCGTCAGAGATGAGCCGGGCATAGCGCTCCTTGGCGCTGGTGTCGCCAAGGCCTTCGGCCAGCATGTCCCCATAGAGCTGCAGCCCGGCAAGCGGAGTCCGCAGTTCGTGGGCGGCGGCGGCGGCAAAGGCGCTGCGTTCTTGCGCCAATCTTTCGGAGCGTGCGACCACGACCACCACCGCGATGAGCAAGAGCAGGGCGACGAAGGCAAGTGGGAAGAAGCGCCACAAGAATGCCGTGACCAAGGCCCGAGCCTGTGACTCCGCTCGCGCCCGCGCCGCGGGTGCGCCACTCACCAGGTACCAATGGGCGAGGGAGGGCAGCTCAATGGACAGATCACCGCTGGTCGGAGAGGGACGGTAGTGAAGGGACACCTGCATGCCCTCTGGCTCGCGACTGTCCAGCCACTCGGCAAGCCGATCGAAGCCGACGAGGAAACCCTGCGAGAGCGTGCCAGCCGGTGTCTCGATAGCTCGCATGGCGACGAGCTCATCGCGCCCTTCGATTTGGACGGCGCGCCACAAGAAACCGTGGGTGCTGACCTCGACGCTCGGCTCTCGCTCGCTTTCGCGCTCGCTAGGATCGAGGTTGGTCTTTTGGTCGAGCTCACGGATGACCATATTGGGCGCCGAGTTCTGCATGTACGCGCCCTCGGGAAAGCGCGCCTGCTGGACCGGGGCTTGCTGATACTCGTTTGGCCAGGCGATGGCTGGGTCTCGGGGCGTTCCTTGCGCGAGCAAGGTGTCTTGCGCGCTGGATGCGGTGGGCTCGGAGGCATCGTCTTGTGTTAGCTCGGGATCGCTGCTGGCCAGCAACGCAGGGGTATCCATGAAGGCGGCCTGCGCCGAACGCAGTCGCTCGAGCTCTTTGCGGTCCTCCGCCACCGAAGCCTGGCGGGAGAACTGCGGAAACTCTTCATTGACGGGAGGAATGCTCAGCTGACCTTTGGCATCGATTTGGAAGTGCGCTTCGATCATGGGATCGCCGGTAGCGTCGACCAGCGGCGACGGGCTCACCGACTTGCCAAGGGACACACTGCGGGGATCATGGAAGAGATTCTGATAGTGGTAGTAGGGGCGGGCATCTTCCCGGGTGCGCAAGCCATCGAGCAGGGTGGTGAGCTCCATGGCCAGCTCGCCAAGACGGAGCTGCGCGCGCTGCGCTGGTGCACTGCGCAACGCCGCGGCCTCGCGCTTGCTGCTCTGCCAACCGCTGCGAAACCAAGAGCCAAGAATGAGCGCGAGTGTCAGCGAGCCGAGCAGCGAGACCATCAGCGTTCGAGACATGCGCGGCATAGGTCGGCTCTACTGGCACCAACGATAGCCAACACCCTTGATAGTGACCAGCAGGCGGGGCACAGCGGGCTCGTCTTCGATCTTCTTGCGCAGGGTGGCGATGGCCATGTCGACCGCGCGGGTCTCCAGGTCGCCGCGCGAGCCCCACACCGCTTCGAGGAGCTCCGAGCGGGATACCGGATTGGGCATCTTGTGATGCAAGAGGCGCACGATGCCGGCCTCGCGGGCCGTGAGCTTGAAGGAGCGCTCACCGAGCTGCCCACTCAGCTGAGCCAGGTCGAGGGTCAGGCTGCCCACCCGAATGATCTCGTCGACGCTGAGTCCCAAGTGGCGCCGGCCCATGGCGCGAACCCGGGCCAAAAGCTCGCGGGCAGCGAAGGGCTTGGACACGTAATCGTCGGCGCCCTCGCTCAGGCCCGCGACCTTGTCGTCCTCGGCTCCGCGCGCGCTGAGCATCAGGATGGACATGCCCGGCCTGGCGGCGCGCAGTCGGCGACAGACCTCCATGCCTCCCAGCTTGGGCAGCATCAGGTCCAGGAGGACCAGATCGAAGGCTTCTCGCAGGCCCAGCTCCACGGCGGCTGCACCATCGGAAACGGTTTCGACCTGATGACCGTCACCGATCATCAGGTCGCGCAATCCGTTTCGCAATGTGGCTTCGTCTTCGACGATTAGTATTCGCACAGACCCTCAGTGTGCCATCGCTTGCGCTCGGCGATGTAAAGAGCCTGTAAGGATCCGCTAATCGATGCCCGAACTGCCACAGCCAGTGAGCACTTTGATGGCCGCTGTTGGGTCAGCCTCGATGACGGAGCAGGTCGATGCGCAAAGGGCAATCTCGCCTCCCCCATCGATGTACCAGGAGTTGTCGGCACAGGCGCCCTCGTTGGCAACGCGGTTGAGCGACACCGGCGCGGCGCTTCCTCCGGCTGAGTAGGTGACCACGATCTTGTTGGTATCGATGGTCTCACCCTCGGGCGCGACGGGCATGGCGTAGGAACAAGGCAGACTTGCCGACTCGACCACGCCGGTGGCTACCCGCTGAAAGATGACGTCGTAGAAGTCAGGGGTGCACAGCGGGAAGCGAAGACCGCCGGTGAGGCGACTCAGCGCCTGGTATTCAGGTCCGTTGCTACGAGCACCCGAGCCGCAGACATCGGTGGCGATGGCGTCGGCCGCGTCATAGGCGACCGATGGGTTGTTGGCGTCCTTGGCAATCAAGCCGACCACCGAGTGGAAGACGTAGTTGCGCTCTTCGGCGGTTCCAAACTGCGTGGGATCGAGGGCCAACAGCTCGGTGTCGAACTGCGCGCCGGTCATGTTCGTAGCCGAGTCATCGGTGAACTCGATGAAGACCTTGAAGGCCTCTGGACGCAAGAGCGTGCCCCAGCCATTGGGAATGAGACCGAACTCATCGGTTGTGTTGTAGGTGCTGAGCAACTTCTGAAAGCTGTCGTGACTGCCAACCTC
>JAHEAK010000364.1 GCA_024642805.1 Kofleriaceae bacterium
CCCATGAAGCGCCAGATGATCAACACCGAGCAACTGCGCTTCCCAAGCGGTATCGCTGCCGCCGAGACCCTGCGAGCCCTGCACGCCACCGGAGAAGAGGGCGCCCGCGCCGCCCGCGCTCTTGGCATCTTCGGGCTCTTCGCAGCCATCAGTCAGTTTTGGGTCGATGGCCTGCACCTCATCAGCACCAAGCTCGAGCCTTACAAGATTTCCAACCTGATCGGTCGTGCGAACGAGGCCCTCTTGGGCTCGGCCTGGACCGGTCGCACCGTCATGTTCGTCTGGGATCCCATCTTCATCGCCGCCGGCATGATCATGGGTATGCGCGCCAGCCTCAGCATCCTGCTGGGCGCCGTCAGCTGCTGGATGATCTTCGTGCCTCTGCTGCAGACCCACGTCCCCGAAGTCGGTGATTTGCACAGCTACCGCGAGCTTGTGCAGTGGACTCTGTGGGGCGGCGTGTCCTGCATGGTCTCGTCGGCCCTGCTCTCCGTGGCATTGCAGTGGAAGAGCGCCGTGCGCGCCTTTGCTGGCCTCGGCGACATGTTCTCGCGCAGCAAAAAGGACAACGCCAGCGATCCGATGAGCGCCATCGAAACGCCCATGTCCTGGTTCCTTGCCGGTCAAGCTTTCTCCCTGATTGGCCTGGCCCTGCTCTCGCACCACACCTTCAACATGCCCTACTGGCAGAGCACCCTGGCTGTGCTGATGAGTTTCGCCCTGGCTCTGGTCGCCTGTCGCGTCACTGGCGAGACCGACACGACTCCCGTCGGTGCCATGGGCAAGATCATGCAGCTGACCTTTGGTGGTCTTGCTCCCAACAATCTGAACGTCAACATCATGAGCGCCAACATTGCCGCCGGCGCCGCCACCTCTTCCGCCGACTTGCTCACGGATCTCAAGAGCGGCTATCTCTTGGGCGCCAACCCGCGCAAACAATTCATCGCGCAGTTCTCTGGCATCTTCATCGGCACGGTGGTGAGTAGCGTTGCCTTCACGGCGCTGGTGAACAACGCCTCCGCGATCGGCAATGATCAGTTTCCCGCACCGGCCGCGCAGGCCTGGAAGGGCGTTGCCGAAGCCCTGGCCCACGGCATCGAGACCCTGCATCCGGTCAAAGTCTGGTCGATGTTGATAGGTGGCCTCCTGGGCATCATTTTGCCGCTGTTGGCCACCAAGCTGGGCAAGCGCGGCCGTTTCGTGCCATCGCCAGCAGCCCTGGGTCTGGCCTGGACCTTCCACTTCTTCTACGCCGTGAGCTTTGCGATTGGCGCCATCATCGCCTGGTTTTGGCACAAACAAGATGCCAAGCAATCGGATGAGTACCTGTTCCCCGTGGCCTCGGGCATTATCGCCGGTGGCGCGCTCATGGGCGTGGCACTTATCTTCATCGAAAACGGTCCCGACATGATGCGCCACCTCTTTGGTGGCTGATCGGTTCGGCGCCCGCTCGCTGCACTCCTCCGAGAATTGCTCAGCGCGACTGTGAAAAGTCGCGCGTAACATTGCGAGCAGCTTGCCGCCTTGTCGAGCTAATCATGCGTGATCGCGAGCTCTGCGGGGCACAAGGTCGAGCGGCCATGTGGTCCGATCCGTGCTTTCTCCTGCACGCAAATGACTTGCTGTCCTTGGCGGCGAGCACTGCGAGGAGTGAGCAATGGCAGGACTGTTGGAAAATAAGGTCGCGATCATCACAGGGGCTGCGGCTGGCATTGGCCGAGCGGCGGCCACTCTCTTCGCTGGCGAGGGAGCACGCGTCATGGTCTCCGACATCGACGAAGCAGGCGGCGCACGAAGCGCTCAAATGCTGCGCGAGGCCGGTCACGAGGTAGCCTTCTACAAGGCAGACGTGAGCGATGCCAGCCAGGTGCAGGGTCTGGTTGCGCGCACTATCGATGCCTTTGGACGAGTGGACTGCGCCGTCAACAACGCTGGCATCGAAGGCAGCATCGCCAACCTCGCTGAATGCGGCGACGATAACTTCGACCGCATCCTGCGCGTCAATTTGCGCGGAACCTACCTGTGCATGAAGTACGAGATCACCGCCATGCTCACCCGTGGCGGCGGCACCATCGTCAACACGGCCAGCATCGCGGGCTTGATAGGCTTTGCAGGTATTCCCGCGTACGTGGCCTCCAAGCACGGCATCGTCGGCCTCACCAAGAATGCCGCCATCGAGTACGGCAAGCAGCACATTCGAGTCAATGCCGTCTGCCCCGGAGCCATCGATACTCGCATGCTCGACAGTCTGGCCGAGCAGCTCGGCTCCGACGATGCCAGCGAACTTCTAGCGCCCTCGCATCCCATTGGTCGCATCGGCAGGCCCATCGAGGTGGCCGAGCTGATGCTGTGGCTGTGCTCCGATCGCGCCTCGTTCATGAACGGCGCTATCATTCCCGTCGATGGCGCGTATGTAGCTCAGTAGTGAGCCAAGATAAGCGCTTCTATAGCTGGCCCTAGACCATCGGCGGAGCACGCGCGTTCAAGCGCCATGCACAAACTGGCACTAGCTATCCTGGTAGTTCTCGGCCTGAGCGCGCCGGCCCGCGCCGACGCGTCCTCGCTCGATATCGATGCACTCTACGAGTCCATCGCCACCGATCTCAAGGCGGGCAGTCCCCTGGTCGTGCAGGTGCACGTGCCCCTGTGCGAGAGCGACATCCTGGTGTGCGGCAACGCCAAACTCGGCGACGGCGACAATCCCGACACCAACCTCTACTGGTCGACAAGTGGCGGATTCAAAGGCTGGTTCCGCAGCGCACCGGGCTGGAAATTGCTGCACAGCGAGAAGCCCTCGAGCGGCGAGGTCCTGGAAAAACGGGTTTGGAGGCGCCGCATCACCCCGACCAAGGCGTGGCGTGCTCGTGGAGTGAACAAGGCTTTTTCGGTGTACGTCGTCGCCTATGCCTGGCGTGGCCACTCCATCGGAATGGCCATCGACAGCTATGTCTCACAACTCGCTGGCAAGCAGCCGCAGGAGCTCACCCTCGAAGACGGCACCAAGCTTGAGGTTGGGGGCGCCGCTCAGGTCGTCGCCTACGTCGGTCACAACGGCTGGATGGACATCGACTTCGATTGGAGCAAGCGTCCACACGGCGGCTCTGCCAAAGGCAGCATCGCCATCGCTTGCATGACCGCCGACTATCTCGCCGAGCCCATGCAAGATGAACATATCGCCCCGCTCCTAATGACGACCAGCTTGATGTTCGCCGGCGCGCACAGTTTCGAGGGCGCGGTCAGCGCGCTCGCGCAAGGGCAATCTCTCAAAGAGCTACGACGCGCGGCGGCGCAGAATCACGCCAAGGGCCAAGGTCGGCCCTTCGCGCGTGTGCTCGGCGCCTTTACCAATCCATCCGATGGTCGCTGGCGTCGCTATGTGCAAGCGCGCCCCTAGCAAGCCCGCACATTGAGCGTCGAGCATCGAGCATCGCAGCGTGCCTTTGCTACCCCGAACAAGGAATAGCAAAGGCGAGCCCGCACCTGGCTGCTATGCGAGCTGTCTTGCCTAGGGATAGGAGAAGCCGCTGCCGCAGAGATCGCCCTGGGCCGTGTACACCCCACCTGCCAGCGATAGCGAGAGGTCGAAATCGCAATTGCCCGAGATGGCGCCGCTAAACTGCACAGAACCGAGCATGGTGAAGGCAAAATCGCCAGCCGTGCCGACCGTGGTGTTGTAATCGAGGCTGCCATCGACGGCGACGCCACCAGGCCCGGTGCAGCCGCTGAAATCGAGGCCGAGATCCATCGTCGTAGGACCGCCATCATCGATCGAGCCCTGGTAGTCCACAGAACCACCGCCTACGCAGGTCGCTGTGCCGGCAACCGAGGACACGAGGGAGCTGACAGATCCGCCTTGCGCTTCGGCGCTGACACTCTGCGAGAGGGTCATGACCTCCGCAAAGGCTCGACGAGCCTCGCTCTTATTCAAGTTGTTGTCGTTGCCACAGGCGCCGAGGGCCAGAGGCAGGGCTAGTGGCAAGGTCAGGAGGGTGAGAGAAGTGCCGAGGGACATAGAGAACCTTTCGATGCAGAGGACGGCGCAGGCTTCTTGACTGCGACTATCCTACGTTCTTGCCGGAGGATGCGATAGCGTCGTGGCCCTGCTCCACAGCAAGCACTGTGTTACTGGGCACTTCGAAGCCCGATCGGCCTCGCGACTCCAGCGCAGATCGCGACCAAGCGCACACTCGGCTGGGCCCAAGCCTGCGCTAGGAGAGTGCCTTTCCACTGCGCACGAAGTCCTCCAGCCATTTCCATTCGGCTATCGAGCCTAGACATAGCGCGCAGAAACGTTCTTAGCGATCTGAGCGTGACATCCGGCGTGGTCGATGCAGGCCGGGCTATCGGCCTGCACGCCGCCTGGGAAGACGCGAGGGTGTCGGGGCCTCATGCACAGATCCAGATAGCGAACCGGCTCGGGGTCAAGAATACCGGCTAGCGCTGCCTATCCCACATCGGAGCCAGGCCGCCAAGGGCTCCTCCAATTCAGAGTGATTCGCAGAAGCCATGGCGCTTAGAGGTCCTGCCCCTCACTTTGCGAGCGGGCCTGCTGCGAAAAACTCGACAAGTCTGTAATATGGAGCCCATGGGGGGATTCGTCTGGCGCGCAAAGGCGCTGGCTCTGGCGTTGTGCGCCTGGCTGGCTGTCGGTTGCTCTTTAAATCCGTACTTCTTGGGCGAGGCCAGTGATGGCGGACCAGGAGGCGATGATGGCGGCGGTGTACTCGACGACGGTGGTCATTTGCGTGACGGCGGAGAAACTCTCATCGACGCCGACCTCAGTGACATCGATGCCGGTTGCATCCCATCGAGCGAGGTCTGCGACGGCGCCGACAACGACTGCGACGACGCCATCGACGAAGAAACCAACACAAATCAGGATCCGGCCAACTGTGGCGGCTGCGGAATTCGCTGCGCCCTGCCCGGCGCCCTCGGCTCGTGCAACGCTGGCACTTGCAGCTTCGTGTGCAGCGCTGCGGCGGTCGACATCAACGGCGACTTGAACACCGCGGGCTCCGATGGTTGTGAGTACGCCTGTCTGCCCACCAATGGCGGCGTCGAAGCGTGTGACTTGACTGACAATGACTGCGACGTCGCCGTGGATGAAGACTTTGGTGTAGCCAGCGACGTCAACAACTGTGGCGGCTGCGGCATCGTATGCAACATCTTGAACGCCGTCGAAACCTGCACCGCGGGCGTGTGCGGTTTCAGTTCTTGTGAGTCGGGCTTTGCCGACGTCTTCCCGAACGTCCCAGGCTGTGAGTACCAGTGTCCCGTCTTCCCGATCGAATCGGAGACCTGCGACAACGAGGACGACGACTGCGACGGTGCCATCGATGAAGACGCAAGCGGCGGCATCCTCGGCCAGAACTGCACCGACCTTGGCTTTGAGGCCCTCGGCGACACGGGTCGCTGCGAGTTTGGCTCCTTCGTCTGCTCGGCGGGTTCCGAGGTCTGTCAGGGCTATGTGCGGCCGCGCGCCGAAACCTGCAACAACCTCGACGACGATTGTGACGGCAACACCGACGAGAACTTCGATCGCGACAACGACCCCAACCACTGTGGCACCAGCTGCACGGTGTGCGTGCTACCCAACGCGACAGAGGGCTGCAGTGCCGGTGCCTGCACCGTCTCCTCGTGTCTGAATGGCTTTGTCGATCTCGATGGCCTTCCTGGCAATGGCTGCGAATACCAATGCACCAAGACCGGCACCGAGGTGTGTGACGGTCGCGACAACGATTGCGACGGTTTGATCGACGCGGCCGACAACCTGGGTCCTACAACCTTCATCGCCGCACCAGCCAACTTCTGTCGTCAAGCAGGTGCTTGCA
>JAHEAK010000365.1 GCA_024642805.1 Kofleriaceae bacterium
GCAACAGAGCCACAACGTATCGACCCCCTATGAGGGTGACGCGGTGCTCAGCACCTCCGCCAAGATGGTCATCAGCCGCCTGCGCGGTCCACAGTCCAGGCAGCTTGGCTACGTCATGCGCGAAGTCACGGCAACGCCAAGCGCCAACGGCTACGACGTGAGCGTCAACGAGGTCGCGCGCTATTGCATCAACGGCGGCAAGCCGGCCTTCTCTTACGACGATCGCTGGATGGTCATCCACCGCTATGTAGAGGACTCGGATGCGGTCGAGCTCGGATTCACCGGCGCCAATGATCCGGGCTTCGCTGCCTATCGCAACCAGGGCAGCGCCAACATCTACCTCATCGATACCCTCACAGGGCAGAGCACGCGTCTCACCAACCTGCAACCCGGCCAGTACGCCCTCTATCCGCACTTCCGATCTGACGGTTGGATCTACTTCATGGTTCGCACCATCGGCGCGCCTTCGGAGTACATCGTGGCCAGCGACGCGGCACTGCTCTTGGAAGACTAGTGAAAGGGCTGCTCACTCGTGCCACGCTGCTTGGGCTCGCGGGCCTCACAGCGTCGGCATGCGTGAGCCGTGATCCACGCGAGCAGTGCGCGATCGCCTCGCGCACGCAGGCCCTGCAGGCGCAGGATCGCAACATCGTCGGAGCTGGTGGCGCCTACGAGGCTGACACCAGCCTGCAAGCGCGTCGCGAAGAGCTCTATCGATCGCAGGCCGCGCGTCGGCAGGTCGCATGGCAAACCGTCGCCAAGGTGCTGGCTCCGGTCGGCACGGCGCAAGAGCCGACGGCTATCGATGCCGAGCTGCCCCTTTGGCGCACCTGGTATGGCGGCGACGAAGTGCAGCGTCTCTTTCAAGAGCTGTACGCGGGCTTGCCTGCAGAGGCGCGGGCGACACATGCGCGTTTTGCGCAGGCCGATATAGACGATGCCTTCGGCTGGAACGCCCACGAGGTCGAGGAGCTCGACAACTGGCCGCAAGAGCGACGCGATGCCTATCTCGCTGCTCTCGATTCCCAGGAAAAATGGGATGGCATCGCCGGCATTGGGCGCGCGAGTTTCAGCCCCGACGCGACCAGACATCTTCTGCGCAGCTATCCCGAGGTGCTCGAGTGCATGCGCACGGGTGTGCCAGCAGCGGTCGAAGCCGGGCAGGGCGCCGCCACGCAACAGGCCCTGCGCGAACCGATCGTTTTGTCTTCCTGCGAGGCGCAGAGTGTCGGGCCCTTCTTCGTGACACAGGGCCAGGAGCTGCACGCCGCCTTGGATATGACAGGAGGCGCGCTGCGAGGCGACGGTGCCGCGCTGCGCATCTACACTCGCGATGCCCAAGACCAGCCGATCTGTGCAGCGCAGGGCAGCGAGACCTGCACCGCCAGCGCCGACGAAGCGCTCTTCGTGCGTGTCGAGGCCGGTCCTGATGGCCTCGAGGCCGCGCTGCAAGTCGACTACAAGACCGCCGAGCCAGCCTGGGCCGCCTGCCTGGAATCGGCCTTTCCGCAGACTGCGGTGATCATAAAAGCCGACTGGCGGCGCGCGCAGTTTGGCTTCGAGCTGCCCAGCTATGACACCTCGGCCGCAGCGCTGAGCGAGGCGCTTGCTCATGATGGCGAGATGGGTTGGGGCCAGGGCCAGCGCCAGAGCGATCCGGGGCCAGACGATATCTACACCGTGACCTTACCCAATGGTCAGCGCTATCGATTGGCGGCCCTGCACATCATGACTAAGGAGCTCGAGCACTGGCAATGGATCACCTTGTGGTGGTCGGATGCTCCTGATAGTGATTTTGGCGAGGATCGACCACAGGCGCTGGCGGATCGAGGCGTGTGGCGCAACTACAAGATGTGCACGGTCACCGATTTCAGCGAGGGCGATCGCGATGCCAGCGGTGGCTTCGCGCAGAATGCTCCGACACTAGCGGCGGCACTCGAGGCTGTGCATGGCGGCGTCGGCGCGCCCAGCTGGTGCTCCAATCCCTACCTCGAGCAGGGGGCGCACAACATGGGCAGCAACTGCATCGGTTGCCATCAACATGGCGGCGTCGATGTGCGAGCGGAAGAAATCATCGGCGACGAGGACAACTTCCCAGATCAAGGTCGCTCGCTCCTGCGCAACAACTTTCCCCACGACTACACCTGGGCGCTGAGTGACGGCGACAAGCTCGGCCTGGCATTCAAAGCAGTCGTCGACTACTTCGACGCGCCCTGAGCATGTGCGAGCGATTGCGCCAGCGCCGCCTTGCTGATAGATCCGGCCAGCGTTGATGTGCATGGCCCGAAGCGCAGTGACTGGTTTGCTGGTGCTTGCCGCCAGTCTGTGCGCCCTGCCCAGGGCGCGGGCCGGGGTGCAGGTGCGTGGTCAGAGCCAGTGCCTGGATGCGCAGGCGCTCTCGCAGGATATCGATCAACTGGTGCAAGAGGCACGACCGCAGGGCGCGGCCGAGCTCTTGGTCGTGATCGAGCTTGCCGATACCAGCGCCCAGGGCACGCATGTGGCGCTGCGCATCGATCTTCCCGACGGCTCGCCGGGGCTGGCCCGCGACTACGATCTCACCAGCGCGGATTGCGCAAGTGCCTCCGAGCTCCTGCTCACGGTCATCGCCGCCTTCCTCGAAGAGTTGCCCATCACGCGCTGGTCGGCGCCGACGGCAGCTCCGCCGGTCGAGCCGGTCGAGGTAACAGAGCCCTTCGCGCGCGCCACGCCACCCTCCGTGCGGCCCTTCGGGAGCGTGCATGCGGGACCGCTCCTTGGCCTGGATCGCGCGAATGGTAAAACTCGTAGTGTCGCCGAACTCGAGCTCGGCGGCGATCTGGGCTTGCGCTGGCACAGGCAGAGCCTCTCGCTCGGAATGAGCGCTCGCAGTGGCCTGGCTCAGGATCTGGGGGCGGGGCAGTTTCGCGCCAGCGCGCTGCTCGCTCGCCTGCGCTATCAGCGACACAGCGGTCGGCACTCGCAGCTTCGATGGGGGCCCATGGTGCAGCTAGGCAGCCTGCGCGTGGCCGGCAGCGGCTTTGCCGAAAACTTCTCTCGCTACCTGCTCTGGGTCGAGGCCGGCGCTGGTCTTGGCTATCGAGTGGGCGACGTCGAGCTGTCCGCACAGCTTTGGGGCTCGCCCATTCGTCAGCAGGTCGCGATCGAAAATCGCAGTAATTCCGAGCAGCTGCCACGATGGCGCCTGGGGCTCTCCCTGGAATATGCATTCGGAGCGACGAATCCGTGAAGCTTTCGGGCGGCAGCGGGCAACAAGAATCGGTGCCCTCTTCTCTGGCCATTTCCAGCGCGGCCAACTCGTCGAGCCTCGACGTGGCTCAGCTCTATCAGGAGCACTCCGCCTTCGTCGGCCGCATTCTTCTGCGCTTCTTGGGCGAGGGCACCCACGTCGACGACATGTTGCAGGAGACCTTCATCATCGCCTTTGAAAAACGCGAGAGCTTCGATCCCAGTCGAGCTGCGCCATCGACCTGGCTCTACGGCATCGCCGCCAACTTGTGCAGGCACCACAAGCGCAGCGCCGGTCGCCAGGGCGCATTCCGCGAGCGCCTAGAGCGCGAGCACAGCGAGATCGATGCCGGGCCCGCCAGCAGTCTCGAACGTCAGCAAGACATCGCACTGGTGCAAGAGGTCGTACACAGCTTGCCCTTCAAGCAGAGAGAGGTCTTCGTGCTCTACGAGATCGAAGAGCTGAGCGGCAAGGAGATTGCGGGCATGTTGGACATTCCCCTCGGCACCGTGTGGACGCGACTGCACGAGGCTCGCAACGGATTTCGAGAGCGAATGGGCAGGCACGCCGCTCTTCACAACAACGAACAGGTACAGGCATGAGCGAATCGCAGGAGCACTTGGCCGATCCACCGCGACTCTCGCAAGAGGGTGGCAGCATGGCCACACTGGCTCAAATGAAGCAGCAGGGGCTGTCTGCGCAGCGCTTGGCGGCGGTCGGCGAGGGCCTGGCCAAGCACCTGGCCAGCCAGGCGGGGACAGGCGCCGCAGCCGGCAACGCAGTCGGCAGCAGCTCTGCCGTGACCAGCAGCGCCGGTCTCGGTGCGTTGGCAAAGCTCGGCCTTGTCGGGCTCTCGCTGCTCGCGCTCACAGGGCTTTGGTTCGCTCTGAAGCACGACGAGGCCGCGCCCGCCGTCGATGAAGCAGCACTGGCTGTCAAGGTGGAGTTCGATGCCGGCATGCAGGAGCGAGAGCCTGCGATCGAGCCCGTGGTCGAGCCCGTGATCGAGCCCGTGGTCGAGCCCGTGGTCGAGCCCGTTGCGATCGAAGCGACGACCGAGCCTTCACCTGAGCCTTCACCTGAGCCTTCGCTCGAAGCGAAGGTCGAAGCCAAGAGACCCGTCAAGCAGGAGGTCGATCCAGGGCACGGCAAGATCGAAGTGCCCACCAGCGAGACCGCGCCCGCTAGCAGTCAACTTGCCGAAGAGCTGCGCCTCTTGAAAGAAGCGCGCTCGCTGGCGCACGAGGGCAAGCACCAAGAAGCCCTGCAGCGTCTCGCCGAACTGCAAGACCGCTTTCCACAGACGCCCCTGCAAGCCGAGCTCGACATGCAGCGCGCCCTCAGTCTGCAAGGGGCTGGGCAACTCGACAAAGCGGCGCGAGCGGTGCGCGAACTCTTGCGCGACCCGCGACACCAAGGACGGGCTGCGGAGCTGCATCACATGCTGCTCGACATCCTCTTGCGCAAGAGCGACTGCCAGAGCGCGGAGATCGAGCTGCGCGCTGCCATCGAGGCCGGCCTTGGCAGCGAACGCCGCTCTCTGGCCGAGCGAGGAATCGAGCAATGTAAGGCGCTTGCGAGCGAGGCGGACAAAAAGTAGGGGGGTGTGCGCTTTTTTCAAAGTTCGGAGCTGGTTGCGGGCAAGAAGAAGCATGAACACGGCGACACCAATGCAACTGGGTCAACTGGCCATCTCGATGCTGCTGCTCGCGCTCTCGGTCCCGGCATGCGACGAAGCGGTGGTCGGTCGCGAAGATGATCAGGTCGATACCTCCTCCGATGAGATCACCTTGTGCAAGGAGCTCGGTCACGAGATCTGCGCCAAGGCCTGTGAGTGCGGGGCCGGCGATGGCTGCCTGGTTGGCACGGGCAGCCCGGGTGCTCTCTCGGCGCAGATCTACGACGACCTGGCCCACTGCGAAGGCTTCTACGTAACACTCGCCTGTATCAATCCCGCCAATCCCAGTTCGTACTATCAGGACTGCCTCGGCACGACCAGCTCCTGCGAGACCATTGTCATTGACGCTGTCGACAGGCAAGCCGCTGCTCTGGCCGAGTCTTGTCAAAATCCCAACGGCTTTGGCATCGTGTGCGGTGACCAGCAGTGCGAGCGCAGCCCGGCGGATGTGCCGAGCAATCAAGACTGCTGCGTGGCCATCGACGGCGACGTGAGTAGCTCCACTTGCCAGGCTCCCGAGCTTGCCTGCGACGGGCCGAGCTTCGGCATGCGGCTCAGCTGCGATGGACCGGAAGACTGCGGCACGGGTAGTTGCTGCGGGTCGGCCATCGGCGGCTTTAGCTGTATCGCGGACTCTGCGTGTCCCGATGGGGTCGCGCGTCTGTGTCATCGCAACGCCGATTGCGACCCTGGCGATCAGTGCATTCCAGCAAGTGTCGGCGGCTTCGAATTCGAGTCCTGCGCCAACACCTCGCCCTAGTCGATCTTTTACCCTTAGCTAAGAGAAATTCTATGCCTCCTTTTCGCGCATCTATTGTCGCCATTGCCCTGGCGTGTCCAGCCTGCACCATGAGTGCGGTCGATCCCAATGCCCAGGTCCAGCTCAGCGGTACGACCCTGGCCGCCAGCGGCGCGCCTCTCGC
>JAHEAK010000366.1 GCA_024642805.1 Kofleriaceae bacterium
CCAGGAGCCTGCACCTCGCCGATTCGACATGCCCCGGCACCTGTGGCCACCACAAGGCTCGTGCCCTCATAGGCTAGAAGTTCGCCCGGCGTGCCCTGCCCTTCACAGGCGATGGCGGCAAAGAGCTTGAGGCTGCCACCCTCGAAGGGGGTGAAAGCCCCTGGCCAGGGATCCAGTCCGCGAATGCGCGCCGCCACACTCGCCGCCGGAGCGCTCCAGTCGATGAGGCCATCTTGCTTGTTCAGCATGGCTGCGTGCGTGGCGCCCGCTTCGTCTTGTGCAAGGACTTGGATGCTGCCCTCTTCGATCCTCCGCAGGGCTTCGACGATGGCCTCGGCACCGAGTGGAGCGAGACGTTCAAAGAGGTCGCCTGCTGTATCGCTCTCGCCAATCGCGATGCGCTTGGTCAGCATCACGGGGCCGGTGTCCATGCCCTCATCGAGCTGCATGATCGAGACGCCAGTCTCAGCTTCGCCATCGATGACCGCCCACTGAATGGGAGCGGCGCCGCGATACTTTGGCAAGAGCGAGCCGTGAATGTTGATGCACCCATGGGCAAAGGCCTCGAGCACCGCCCTGGGCAAGATCTTGCCGTAGGCAACGACCACGGCCACATCAGCGGCCGCCTCCTGGATCCGGGTCAAAAACTCCGGCGTGCGTGCCGAGTGCGGTTGGTAGACCTCAAGCCCAAGCTCCTCGGCGACGAGCTTCACGGGCGGCGATTGCAGCTGTTTTTTACGACCAGCCGGCTTGTCAGGCTGGGTCACCACCAGCGAAATGTCGTGTGTGGCGTGCAAGGCGCGCAAGGCCGGCACGGCGAAGTCGGGCGTGCCCATGAATACGATCCGCATCGAGTCTCCTACTGCAAGTTCGCCCGATAGCGGTTGCGAACGCGATCGTCGCTGAGTACGGCGAAGGCCTCATCCATGACGTCACTGATTTCCTCTAGTACCTCGGCGAGTTCCTCTTGCAACTCGATCGGAAAACTCTCTGCGCAGAAGTAGCGCACGGCCGCCTCATAGGCGCGGCGAATCTCGAAGCCGCTGGCGTCGGGCCGCACGCCGAGCAGCTGGAAGTAGTCGGCCTCCTGCACCAGCTGGTGCTTGGCCAGAACACGTTTGCGATCGATTTCCAGATCGGTCTCGCCCACCAGGTGCGCCTTTGCCTTCAGCCGATCGGCGCCTTCGTCAGTGCTGGTCTCGACGATTTCGGCTAGGCCCAGACAAACCATGGCATGCGCCAGTTGTGCCACGCGCAGGGGCTGTAGACCGATCTGCTGCGAGACGTCTTCGAGCGTGTGTTCACCGTCGAAGATGGCGATGGCTTTGTTCTCAGCGCTGCTCAGCTCGGTGGCGCCCATGACCGTCGACAGGGCCTCGCCGCGGGCGGCTAGCACGATGGTGTTCTTGTCGCCGAGACACGCCTCTAGCCGCTCTTCGTCGTACTTGCGGCGAATGCCCTCGACGATGAGTGCCGCGGGATGGCGACTGAGTCGAATCCGCTCCTCGATGGCGTGCTCGGGCATGGCGTCGTAGGTGCCTGCTGACCACGCGAAGAGCGAGTAGCAGATGTCCTCGAGGTGTTGTCGAACCGCAGGCAGAAGCTCACGCGGTTTGAGGAATCCGAGATCGACGAGAATTTCACCCATGCGACGTCCGGAAGCACTCACCTGTCGGCGGCAATCAGCCAGCTGCTCTTCGTTGATCTTGCCCTCGCGAAGGAGAAGCTGCCCCATGCGATCGTCAGAGGTATCCGAGGACGCGAAGACCACCGAGCCCTTCTCGAACTCGATGCGCTTTTCCTCGTCGTCACAGCGAAAAACGACACGACCACTAAACTCACTTCGCCAGAACTGCCCGACGATCGTGGCGACGTCGTTGGCGGTGGCGTCGATGTCACCGACCAGAGCCTGGCCCCCGAGCTCGGCCGCCCGGGCCGCCCCTTCGAGGCCGTGCCCCTCGCGACGTTGCAGAGTCACACCCGACTCATTGACCAGCGAGTGCGTGGCGACGCTGGCCGCCGACGAGGACTCCTCGTCTGGCCCCTCTACGATCTCGCGCAGATCGATTTCCGTGTGCGCGGTATTGGGCGGTGCGATGTGAGCGGTGTTGGCGTCGGCCCTTTGCCCGGGAAAGAGTCGCTCTGCCATCGCCGACATCTTTAGCCGCAGCTGACGAGCGAAGTCGCCGCCGCCTGGCTCGGAGCCTTCTACCTCGTCGTCGATGGCGGGCGCCTCGTCAACCAGGCCGTCGAGCTCGTCGATGTCGACATCCAGGGTCTCGTTGGGAAGCACCTCATCGAGAAGCTCGCGCGAGGCGCGATTGAGACGATACTCGAGAGAAGTGGAATCCACTGGTGCTATCACGGCCAGCTCGCCGGCCTTGGCGCCCAAGACCTGGGTCGGCTCACGCTTCTTGGTCTGCAGCACGGCCGTCTCGTCGCGGGCGGCGGGAATCAGCTCGGTGCCCTGCCGCGGCGGCTCAGCCGGAGGCTCATACGGCGACTCGGCAGCAGCATCGCCAGATGGCTCGGCAGCGGCATCGACAGATGGCTCGGCAGCAGCATTGCCAGATGGCTCGACAGCACGCTCGGCCTTGGCGTGCGCGCTGCCACCTGGTGGCATTGCTAGCGCAAGCGCTGGCTCGCCTAGCAAGCTGCCCATCGCATCCGCCACAAAGCTCTCGATAGCGAGTTCCATGGCGGCCTGGATGCGCGCGCCGGTCGCATCGCGCCCGCTTCGGCGAATGGCGTCTGCGAGCTCCGCTCCCGTAAAGGGCCGCGACACGAAGTGATCGAAGTGGATGTCTGCGGCGTCAGCTGGTGTTCGCACGCTGTGGTCGGCGCTGGCAATGAGCACCACTGGCGCGGGTCGGCCGTAGTGACCCGAGCGGATCGCCGAGACCAGCGAAGGCAGGTCGCCCTGATCGACCCCGGCCACCATGAGCACCACATCAGGCTCGGTGCGCTCGAAAAGTTCAAGGGTCTCGTCGCCACCAATGCCGAGTGCTGGCTGCGGCAAGCGCGCCTGCTCGAGCGCCTCAAACACCAGCGCGACATCGGAGGCGTTTGCTACCAGCAGCAATTTGGGCGCTAGGGACGACAAGGACCACGTAAAATACTACAGGGCAGACACGGGATCCACGTCGACCGCGACGCGCAGACCAGGCACCACCTCCACTGCAGCCATCACGCCTTTGACGGTCCTTCGCAAGCGCGCGCGGTCGCCAGCACGCAGCCACAGATGCCAGCGCGTTCGCCCTTTGAGCCTGGCCAAGGGTGCCTCGGCGGGACCGAGCACGGAGACCTCGTCGCCATACTTGCGGGCCGCGTCAGCCAAACGCCGGCACTGACGAATCACGGCGCTGGCATCGTTGCCGTCGACGCGGATCGCAACCAAATGCCCAAAGGGTGGATAGCCAAGCTCCTCCCGGTCCACGGCTTCGCCGGCAAAGAAGAGATCAAAATCTTGCTGGGCAGCGGCCGAGATAGCCGGGCTCTCGCAGCGATAGCTCTGAATCAGCACTCGTCCCCCTTTGTCGCCACGCCCCGCTCGCCCCGCCACCTGGGTGAGCAGCTGGAAGGTCTTTTCAGAGGCGCGAAAGTCCGGCAAGGACAGGCCCGTGTCTGCGCACAGCACGCCCACTAGAGTGACCCCGGGAAAGTCGTGACCCTTGGTGACCATCTGTGTGCCGACCAGAATGTCCACTTCGCGACGAGCGACCCGCCCGAGCACTTGCTGAATCGACTTGCCGCTTGCCACATCGCGATCGAGTCGCTCGACGCGTGCGCTCGGAAAACGCTCGGCGACCGCCTCGGCGATCTTCTCGGTGCCAAAGCCTCGCCGGGAGATGGCGTCGCTCGCTGAGCACTCGGGACAGATGCCAGGCAAGGGCTCTTCGTGGGCGCAATAGTGGCACATCAGGCGCTCCCGAAAGCGGTGATAGGTCAGCGACACAGAGCAACGACGACAGCGGAAAGCGTGACCACAAGAGGTGCACAGCACGAAGGTGTCAAAGCCCCGGCGATTAAGAAAAAGTATTACCTGATCACCGTCATGCAGAGTCTGCTCGATGGCCGCACTCAGTGGCGCCGTCAGCATGGTCTGCTTGTCGGGCAAGAACCGGCGCATATCGAGGAGCTCAACCGTAGGTAGCGGGCGACCAGTGGCGCGCTGGGGCAAGGACAAGAGTTGCACGCGGCCCGTGCGCGTGCCCTGAAAAGACTCCATCGAGGGCGTGGCCGAGCCGAGCACACACAAGGCGTTGGCATTGCGAGCCCGCACAAGCGCGACGTCGCGCGCATGATAACGAACGCCCTCTTCCTGCTTAAAGCTCGAGTCGTGCTCTTCATCGATGACGATGACGCCAACCTTGTCGATGGGAGCAAACACCGCGGAGCGGGCACCAAGCGCGATGCGCGCGTTGCCTTCACGCAGTCGATGCCACTCGTCGAAGCGCTCGCGGACCGTGAGAGCGCTGTGCAAGACCGCCACCTGCGGCCCGAAGCGAGCTCGGAAACGCGCAGCCAGTTGCGGGGTGAGCGAAATCTCGGGCACGAGAACGATCGCGTTGAGGCCACGCTCCAAACAGCTGGCGATGAGCTGCAAGTAAACCTCTGTCTTGCCACTGCCCGTGATGCCGTAGAGCAGAAAGGCGGCAAAGGCTTGCGTGTCCATGCCGGCCTCGAGCTTCGCCACCGCCTCGGCCTGGGCCTCGTTGAGTGCTAGGGGCGCGCTCGGCGCCAGCATGCCCGTGCTGCTCTCCTCTTGCGCGTGCCAGGCATCGCCACGCACGACGCGCTCGCTCAACTCAACAAGGCCCAGCTTGCTGAGCGCGCGCAGATGCTGCGAGGCGCCCTTGTGGGCGGCGCTCAGCTCGAGCAGGTCGGCCGTGCCCCCGAGCGCTTCGAGGCTGTCCAGAACCGCCAGCTTGGCCCTGGAGCCCTTGAGCTGCGCCCGTGCCTGGTCGGAAATCGGTTGCTTGAGAACAGCCACGCGGATGGATTTGTCCTTGATGCGTGTGCCTTTCTCAGCCAGCTCGTAGCGCGCCAGCCCATCCTCGACCAGCTTGGCGAGGTCGGTACTCTTGGCTCGCCCCTTGATGAGCTCTCGCTGGGCCACGGGCCCCTTGGCGGCCACCAGCATGGCCAGAATCTCGAGGGTGGACTTGGGCAAGGCGCCGCCCTGCCCGCTCGCCAGCTTTTGACCTTCCTCGGTCAGGGCAATCATCTGGTCGGCGCTGATGGCAGTGCCAGGCGGCAGAGCGGCCCGCAGGGTCTCACCCGGTGCAGCCTCGTAGTACTGCGAGATCCACCGGCACAGCTCGAGCACCGGGCTGATGATCATGCGCTCGCGATCGAGGAGCGCATAGAGCTCGCGAACCCTGGCCACCCCCTCCGGCGCGCTCTCGGTCTCGCGCACGACCACGCCGGTCACACCCCGATTGCCAAAGGGCACCAAGACGCGGTGCCCGACCAGCTCGCGCTGCCCAAGCCGCTCGGGCACGCGGTAGCAATAGCTGGTGGGTAGCGGCAACTGAACCGCCACGTCGACAAAGCGCGTCATGCCTGGCAAGTGTAGCCGCTATGCGCGGCCGGCCAGCACTCGAGCTCAAGCAATCGCCCGGGCGATCCACCCGAAAACACCAACGCACGCCCCGAGGGACGTGCGCAGGTACAGCCGTGCTGATAGCGGGCTATGGGCAGGTGCCGCCACCGAGCGTCAGGCCGTTGGCCAGAGGCAAGATGACGATGCGGTCAGCGAAGGTGTCGTAGTGCATGATGCCGTTGAAAGTGCCGTAGCACTGACCAGCGGTGACGCTGT